>NZ_JBYCCT010000088.1:45583-53185 GCF_057473865.1 Coleofasciculus sp. H7-1 | reverse complement strand
AGGAACGAAACCCAACAAATGCTTATGCGTGTTGGGTTTCGTTCCTCAACCCAACCTACAACTAATAATATTGTGAAACCCGCGCCAGCGGGTGCGTGTATGTTTAGCCGCGAATTCTATTCGTCAGGGCTAATCGCCAGGGCATTTATCAAATCTTACTTCGCAATGCCGCTAATTCTTCCCGCACAGATAAAGGCGAATATCCTAATTCAAAAGCTTTTGAACTATCCAAAGAAACATCCGCTGGTCTTGGCGCAGCCATTTTTACATCTTCTTGTCGGCAAGATTTAAGTTTTGCTTCGGGAAGTTGCAGCACTTCCACTAATAAACGACCAAATTCATAGCGTGATATTCGCTCTTTTCCGCCTAAATGAATGCGTCCGTTTACTTTTTCCAAGGCTAATAAAAGCCCTTGCGTAGCAGTTTTTGCGCTAACTGGCGTTCGGAATTCATCGATAAATAAACTTAGCTCTTTTCCCTCTCTCAATACTTGGATAAACGGCTGCATAAAACTTGTAGCAGTAGGCGTTGCTATACCAAACATTAAAGGCATCCGACAAATAGCAGTCATGGGATAACGTTCTAACATCCCTTCCTCCGCCATCACTTTTTGCTCTCCGTAAACATTGACAGGACACACGGGATCTATTTCCTGATAGGGAGGGTTTAAACCATCGAAAACTAAGTCAGTTGAAGTGAAAACGCAAGGAATCGAAGCATCCGCACAAAGTCCAGCAATATTACAAGATACCGTGACATTAATTGGGTAGGATTCATCAGGATATTTTTGGCAAAAATTAGGCTGCGATCGCGCGGCGGTATGAATCACTCCATCCGGCTGAATTTTCTGAAAAAGGTGCTTGAGTTCCTGAAAATCTTTTAAGTCAACTTTCAGCAAATTTACGCCGGGAATCTCTAGAGAATGGGAAAAGTAGGTTCCATAAACGTCCCATTCTGGTTGTGCTAGCTGGCAAAGATGCCATCCTAAAAAACCGCTGGCACCTGTAATTAAGAGTTTTTTCATTTGTAAACTCAGAACAAAAGCATCGTAATTCATCCTTTAAGATACTAAGGGCAGTTCTGTAGAAACTGACCCTAGGTGTATCGTTCATCACTTGTGAGTACGCGCTATGCAGTGGCTAGACGAGCGATCGCTCTTGGCAGTCCCTACGGTCACAGGCAGCGAGAATCAGGGAAATGTTGCTGAATTAGTAATTTTTCTGATCGTCTTGTTGTTGGTCGCCACCGGGGTTGCCCTACTATCTCGACGATTTCGGATTCCTTACATTACAGGGTTAGTGTTGGCAGGGTTGGCGATTACAGAGCTTTTGCCAGGTCGCATCCGTCTGGATTCCTCCCTAATTTTTAATCTTTTTTTGCCGATTCTGCTCTTTGAATCGGCAATTAATACCGACATCAGTCGCCTACGCAGCACGTTTAAACCCATTGCCTTGCTAGCAGGCGTGGGATTTCCCCTCTGCGCTGGCATCACCTCAGTCTTGCTGAAACTAGAACTAGGCTTAGATTGGGTACCCGCCTTGCTGGTTGGGGTCATTTTGTCAATCACCGATACCGCCTTGGTCATTGCGGTTTTCAAGGAAGTGTCTGTTCCCCACCGACTGGTCACTCTAGTAGAGGGTGAAAGCTTGGTCAACGATGATGTGGCGCTAGTTTTATTTAGCCTGATCTTGACTGCAAATTCAACCGGGTCATTAACGCCCCTTGATGTCGTACAGGCATTTTTGTTCGTGATTGTCGGCGGAATCTTAGTTGGCTTAGCCTTGGGCTACCTTAGTATTGGTTTATTTAGCCAAGCAGACGATCCTCTCAGCGTGATTTTACTCACGGTTGCCGTAGCCCTGGGAGCCTTCCAAGTAGGCGAATTTTTTCACGTATCCGGTGTGGTTGCCGTTGTGGTGGCAGGACTGATTGTGGGCAACCTGGGGGTTTCTCGCAGTACCTCTGCTTCCACTCAAGTCACCTTGTTCAGTTTCTGGGAATTTGCCGGGTTTGGAGTCAATACCTTTATTTTCTTACTCATCGGCTTAGAGATTAATCTCGTCACCCTTTGGCAGACGCTACCAGCTGTTCTTTTAGCACTGATTGCCTACCAAGTTGGGAGGGCACTCACCGTTTATCCACTCTTGGACTTGGTGCGTTTTTTTGACAAACCTATTCCTGTGAAATGGCGACACGTTCTCTTTTTGGGCAATATTAAAGGTTCGCTTTCCACAGCCTTGGCTTTAAGCTTACCGACTAATTTGCCAGGGCGAGATACGCTGGTTGTGATTGTCTTAGGGATTGTGCTGCTGTCGTTGGTGGGACAGGGAGTAAGTTTACCTGGGTTTGTACGACGTTTAAAGCTCGACCGCCATTCAGATTCACGGCAGCAGATCGAACAATTGCAAGCTCAATTGATGACTTCCAAAGCAGCACAGGATGAATTAGAGAGTCTCCTGAAATCGGGAGTTTTACCAAAATCCATCTACGAAGAGATGCGAGCAGCTTATCAGGTGCGGGTGGCAGCTTCTGAAAGGACTTTGCGGGAGATATATAATCAGCGTCCAGAAGATGCTGCTGATGAGAGTAGCGATCGCCTAAAATTAGACCCGATTCGTCGGCAATTACTGTTGGCAGAAAAGCAGGTACTCAATGACGCTCTCCGCAGGCGAATTCTCTCAGAAGAAGTAGTGCAAGAGCGCATCAAAACTATTAACGAGCAACTTCTAAGTTTGGAAGATGACTAGAACACAACCCTAAGAAATCAATCACCTGATGTAACTTTTCCGATTTGGTGACTACTAGCACGGTCGATCCCGCCTCCAGCACTGTCTTTCCATTAGGAATAATTAGATCGGTTTGGGGATGGGATTGATAGCCAATGATCAAAGAACCACTAGGAAAACGGTCATCCTGAGCGACTTGTGCCACGGTATGACCCGCAATGTCAGACTCCGGTGGCACTTTGAGTTTGAAGACTTCTACCTGACCCTGCTCGAAGTGCATCATCGATTCTACTTGGGGATATTCGATAGCGTTCACCATTGTGGTCACGGCTAACTCAATCGTACTAATTACATGGTGCGCTCCGGCAATCCGATAAGGTTCGGCAAAATCACCTTGGCGCATCCGAGTCACGATATGGGAGACGCCATAGTGTTTGGCAAGTGTCACCATTGCCAGATTTAAAGCATCATCGCGGAGGGCGGCAACAACCGCATCTGCCTTGCGAATTCCTGCTTCCATCAGCACTTGCGTACTGACAGCACTGCCTTCAAAAGCCATCGCGCCTACTTGTTCGCGTGCATACCGGCAGGCGGTGGGATCGGTATCGATGATGGCAATCGTGTGTCCCAATTCTACCAATTGTTGGGCTAAGTCCAGCCCGACCAGTCCAGCTCCACCAATCAATACGTACATGGCTAACCTCTGTTGCAGGTATTTAGATGTAACCTCAAAATCCAATCCGGTTCATTTAGAGCTAAAAATCCCAAATCTGCGTCGGGAATTGTTGAGGCAACGTTACCCAAAAAATGCTTATGCGTGTTGGGTTTCGTTCCTCAACCCAACCTACAACTATTCGGTAGTGAACCGTATTGCCTCAAAATTTCAGTGTAGTTGCTGGCGGTGAGAGTAGTAAATTATTCAAATGGTGAACTAGAGCGATCGCGTTTTTTAATTCCTAGACGATCGTGAAGGAAGAACTGGTGATAGTGTTTGCTTGCGCCCAGCTGAGGGATGCTAAGAGTTCACCACTGTTGCGATCGCTGATTAGGGTAAAGAAATCGTTGTTGGTGCCAGTGCCTTGGACAATTGCCAGTTGGTCAAATGTCAGACCGCTGGATAAGCCGATTAAATCTTGACCGACATTGAAGTTTACAATGGTGTCAGTTCCCGCGCCAAGTGCCAGCACGAACAAGTCATTACCGTTGCCGCTAAATAGCGTATCGTTACCAGCACCGCCGTAAATGGTATTGTTACCTTCACCCGCATACAGCAGATCGTTGCCAGCACCAGCGAGGATCGTATCGTTGCCAGTGCCAGTGTAGATAGTATCGCTACCAGCACCAGCATAGATAGTGTTATTGCCCTCGCCTGCGTAAATTAGGTCGTCGCCTGCACCAGCCGTAATTAAATCGTTGCCAGATCCGGCTGAAATGGTATCGTTACCAAAGCCACTATAAAGCTGATTATCGCCTTCTCCAGCCCAAACAGTGTTATTGCCATCGCCTGCACGGATGATGTCATCACCACCACCAGAGGAGAGCAAGTCATCGCCAGCTTCTGCAATGATGACATCGTTGCCTGTACCAGTGTAGACGGTGTTGTTCCCGGCACCAGCATCAATATTATTGGAGCCTTCGCCAGCGTAGACAGTATCATCGCCAGCACCAGCCTCAATTAGATCGTTGCCGGAACCAGCAGAGATGCGATCGCTACCAGATCCGGTGTAAAGTTGATTGTTACCTTCTCCGGCATAGAGCGTGTTATTGCCATCGCCTGCACGAATGATGTCATCACCGCCGCCAGTACCGATGATGTCATTGCCAGCTTCGGCATCGATGATGTCTTTGCCACCACCGCCAGTGTAGACGGTATTATTACCAGCACCTGCATCAATATTGTTAGAGCCAACGCCAGCGTAGATAATATCATCGCCAGCCCCAGCGTTAATTACATCGTCGCCAGAGCCAGAATTCAGAAAATCTTTACCAGAACCGCTTTCGATTCGGTTGTTTCCGTTTCCGGCAAAGACGCTGTTATCGCCATCGCCTGCAAGAATGATGTCATTACCAGCACCGGCATACATCTTGTCGTTGCCGGAAAGGGCAGATAATTCGTTGTTGCCTTCCCCGGCGTAGAGGATGTTGTTACCTTCACCACCGTCTAAAATGTCGTCGCCAGCACCGCCTGCGAGGATGTCGTCGCCGTCATCGCCGTAAACCTTGTTGTTGCCCTCACCTGCGTAAAGCTGGTCGTTACCGCCGCGACCATAAAAGCTATCATTGCCAGAACCACCATAAAAAATGTCATCGCCAGAGTTACCATAGATGGTGTTGTTGCCATCCCCGGCGTACATTTTGTTATTGCCTTCACCGCCGTCTAAGATGTCGTCGCCAGAACCCGCGTAGAGTTCGTCATCACCGTCACCACCATACAAGGCGTTGTTGCCTTCTCCTGCCGCTAGGATGTCGTTGCCGTCGCCACCTTCAATTCTGTCATCACCAGAGCCAGCGTACACTTCATCGTCGCCAGAGCCACCATACAGAATGTTATTGCCATTGTTTGCATAGAGTTTATCGTCGCCGTCGCCGCCATCCATCCAGTCGTCCCCATCACCAGCCGAGAGGATGTCGTTACCAGTCCTGCCGTCGAGGAGATTATTTCCTTGTCCGCCGTCGAGGATATCGTCGCCAGCACCACCATCTAGGCGATCGCTTCCATCTTCGCCAAAAAGCCGATCTTCGCCGTCGCCACCTGTGAGAGAATCATCCCCAGCACCACCAAGCAATAAGTCGTTGCCAGCGTCTGCGTCCAGGGTGTCATTACCGTCACCACCTTGCAGGCGATCGTCGCCAGTGCCAGCGATTAGGGTATCGTTCCCATCTTGCCCCAAGAGGAAGTCATTGCCGTCGTTCCCTTCCAGGTAGTCGTCACCTGTACCGCCATCAATTTGATCGTCTCCCGATCCGCCTAAGAGGGTGTCCTCATCATCTCCACCCATCAGCAAGTCGTTACCGTCGCCAGCATTAAGGTAGTCGTTGCCTGCTTGACCGTAGAGTTGGTCGTTGCCGTCTCCTGCATCTAAATTGTCATTGCCAGAACCACCATCGAGGCTATCATCTCCTTCTTCACCCAGCAGCAGATCGCTTCCGTCACCACCATAGAGACTATCATTGCCTAAGCGACCGTACAGTTCATCGTCGCCTTCATCGCCATAGATAGTGTCATTGCCGAAGCCACTATCGCCGTAAAGCTTGTCGTTACCTGTACCGCCACTCATATAGTCATCGCCATCACCGCCATAGATGATGTCGTCCCCAGCTTCGCCAAACAGATTATCTCGCCCTTCGTTGCCGAAGACCGTATCGTTACCGCTGCCAGCATAGACGACATCATCGCCTCGTTCGCCGTAAACTCTGTCGTCACCGTCTCCAGCCTCAACATAGTCATTGCCATCCCCGGCTGTGATGATGTTGGCTATGGCGTCACCGAAGATCGAATCACTGTAGTTAGATCCGACTACGTTCTCAACGTCGTAAACTTGGTCATAGCCGCCAAAGCCGTCGCTGGCTTCGTTCTTCTCTAAGTTGACGTAGACACTGCCAGCGTCGCGGCGGTAGCTGACAGTATCAATGCCATCGCCACCATAAAAAGTGTCATTCCCGCCATTACCAATCAGCAAGTCATCTCCAGCTAGAGCCTCAATGCGATTATTGCTGCTGTTGCCAATTAGAATGTCGTCATACTCAGATCCAATGATGTTTTCCAGATTTCGGAGGGTGTCCTCTGTACCAAATCCGTCGTAGGCTGTGCCTGAGTTGATGGCAAAGTTCGCTTCCAGGTCGGTGTAATATGTGCTAGGGTTGGCATCACTGATTGCAGCAGCAGCTCTGGCGTTGACATCATTTCCGTAACCTTGACCTTCATCAATATTGACAGTTACGCCACTGGGTGAATTAGAGTAACTGACGGTATCAACTTCACTGCCACCATCAATGTAGTCGTCGCCTGCTTCTCCCATCAAGAAGTCGTCGCCAGACTCCCCATACATCATGTCGTCGCCAGCGTTGCCATACAGAGCATCATTGTCAGCACCACCGTACAGCTTATCGTTGCCGTCATTGCCCTCCAGATAGTCTTCACCTGTGCCACCATCTAGGAAGTCGTTATCCGCTTGACCATATAGGGTGTCGTTGTTAGCACCGCCATAAACGGTGTCATCACCATCATTGCCTTCTAGATAGTCGTTGCCTGTGCCACCATCCAGCAAATCGTCGGCAGCTTGACCATACAGGAAGTCATTACCCGCTTGACCATAGAGTTTGTCGTCACCTGTACCGCCGTAAAGTCGGTCTACTCCTGAGCCACCATCTATGAAGTCGTTGCCGGAATTTCCTTCCAGGTAATCATTACCAGCTTGACCGTAAAGTTCATCTGCACCAGTGCCGCCGTAGAGTTCATCTGCACCAGTGCCACCATACAGGGAATCATTGCCAGCCTCACCGTACAGGAAGTCATTGCCAGAACCGCCATCTAACAGGTCATTGCCTGTGCCACCCTTGAGGGTGTCGCTATCAGCTTCACCGTACAGGAAGTCATTTTCCGAACCGCCATCTAACAGGTCATTGCCTGTGCCACCCTTGAGGGTGTCACTATCAGCTTCACCGTACAGATGGTCATTGCCAGAACCGCCATCTAACAGGTCATTGCCTGTGCCACCCTTGAGGGTGTCGCTATCAGCTTCACCGTACAGGAAGTCATTTTCCGAACCGCCATTTAACAGGTCATTGCCTGTGCCACCCTTGAGGGTGTCGCTATCAGCTTCCCCGTACAGGAAGTCATTTTCCGAACCGCCATCTAATAGGTCATTGCCTGTGC
>NZ_JBYCCT010000088.1:0-45483 GCF_057473865.1 Coleofasciculus sp. H7-1 | reverse complement strand
CACCCTTGAGGGTGTCACTATCAGCTTCACCGTACAGATGGTCATTTTCCGAACCGCCATCTAACAGGTCATTGCCTGTGCCACCCTTGAGGGTGTCACTATCAGCTTCACCGTACAGATGGTCATTTTCCGAACCGCCATCTAACAGGTCATTGCCTGTGCCACCCTTGAGGGTGTCACTATCAGCTTCACCGTACAGATGGTCATTGCCAGAACCGCCATCAAGGTAATCATCACCTGTTCCACCAAATAGGAAATCATTGTCTTCCTCAGCATATAGTTGATCGTTACCCGAGCCGCCCTCTAAAGTATCGTCACCCGTCCTACCATGTAGGATGTCATTGTCTTCATCACCCTCTAAGAAATCACCTTCTGAGCCGCCGTCAAGGTAATCATCACCAGTTCCACCGTTTAAGAAGTCAATGCCATCGCCGCCAAATAGGAAATCATTATCAGCATCACCACGTAGGACGTCGGTATCCGCCCCGCCGTACAGGAAGTCAACACCATCGCCGCCTTCTAGCCGATCATTTCCACCATTGCCGTGCAGGATGTCACTACCACCTTCACCTATGAAAATGTCTCCATAATCGCCACCATTCATGATGTCATCATGAATGGTGGCGATTATGATTTCGACGTTGCCAACAGTATCTACAGTGCCAAATCCGTCCTCAATCTTGTAAACATCAAACCCTGCATAGTTGACTGCATCAACCTTGATCCTGCCAGGACTACTATAGTAATCAGCGGTATCCTCATTGCCATCTCCGCCATCCAGAAGATCATAGCCAGATCCCCCGCTTAAATAGTCATTTCCCTGCTCACCTCGCAAGAAATCATTTCTGCCTCTTCCAGAGATTAAGTCGTTGCCAGAAGTACCTTCTATCCAATCATCATCTTCTGTTCCAGATATATTTCCTATACCCTGAATCTTAGGGTTGGGAAAATAGTACCCTTGGGGTTGTAATTGATAGGCAAAAGTCTTGAAACTACTCTTAAAACCGTTATCGTCTTTTAAGTAGCGAGTTTCAAGATTGTGACCATCAACTAGTTCCAAAGGTTGATTTAAAGTCCCTCCTATTCCAGCTAAAAGCTGATACTCTCTTGGGAAATTACTTTTGATGTAGGGAACAAGAGGACTGACCAAATCCTCTAATAAACTCTCTTCTAGTAAAAAATCAAACAGTTTTTCTAAAGTAACTCCTGTAAGTCCTCCAAGAGCTAACGATAATATATCAGACAAAATATCTGTGACAGAATTGTCTTTTATTTGAGCTTCTATTCCATCTGAATGACCTTGAAAATAAGTGATTGGATCGTCAATGTTTTTAATATTTGCTCCCTGATACCACCCCGCTCCTGAACCTATATGACCTTGTATAATATCAGCCATTCCTCCAGATGAAGAATAATCTGTTGGTGAGCCAAGACTTATAATCCTAACGCGGCTAGTATCAGGATTTATAACTCTCAAACCATCTTCAACAAACAGGTTTCCTTGAGAGTGCGGGATAAAAATTACAGAATCATTAGACGTCGGCGAAAGCCAATCTCCTACTTTGTCTGCGCCTGTCCAACTCTGATTTACCCAATTACTAACAGTAAGATCATCAGTATAGATTTGCCAAAGAGCCTCACCTGTATCAATAGCAACTCCAATAACAGCTTTTTTTATTACGCTACCTACCGCTTGTAGGGTTAGCGGTACTACCCCTATTCCTCCAGCAATCAGACCAGCGGCGATATGAGAAGCGAAAATGGTTAAAACTTCTGTCATACTCGGAAGTGCAGATGGATTTTGCGCTCCGTCAAGCTTCATTGAGCTTGGTAAATTATTGATATTGAGAGCATCACCAACAGCATTTTTTTGCGATATAAAATCTGGAACCAAAACTCCGTTAATAAAGAATACGTGAGTCTGTCCTCTATCTTTAATAATTTGATCGAGAACCTTATATCCATCGAAGTTAAGGGTAGTCATGATTCTTTGTCCTCTTGTTGTAGATAAAAGATTTGGTGAATATTCTTAACAAAGTGAACTTAGAGATGCACGGCTCAGTGGAAGGCAAGTGAAGCGCGATCGCATCCTCCCTTCCTTCCATCCTCAAGCGCGATCGCTTTCACTTCTCTCTCAGCCTCAAGCCGCGAGTTTTGTGCAAAACGCCATTTTTGTTACAAAGCTTTACAAATAAGCTAAAAGCAACTAAAGCGCGATCGCACTTGTGTTAGGCAAAAGCAACTAAAGCGCGATCGCACTTCAGTAGAATTGCCGATCCGGTTTGGAAAAACAGCCTAAATAACTGTAAGAATTTCCTAGATTACCCTGACGAGCGAGTTTAAATTTTGTCTTCAGCAAACGAGATTTATGAAATTGAGATGAAGTCTAGAGGAAATTTCCTAGATGAAATTACTGAACCTCAGAATAGCAGAAGTGACCGCTATTCGTCTCTTAACGCACGTTAGTAAATTCGCTAAAAAAATATACATACTTTATTAACGCTTAATCATTAATTCGCTAAAATTTTGGCTAGGGGTAGTTATAGTAATTAAACAAAATGGCATCTACATTAAGTAAGTTAGAAGTAGAATTTACAGAAGCGGCAAATAACTGGAACCTGGAAAAGTTATACGTAGATTTGGCAGAGGCAAAAGGCAAAAGCCTCACCCAAGTGGAAAAGAAGTTTTTGCGAGGATTACTCTGCGGTTATAGTCCAGCAGAAATTGCCGTTCAAGTCTATCAAAGTCGGAGCAGCAGTGCAGTTAGAGTTTACTTATCTAATGGAATTTATAAATATATAGAAAAAATGCTAGGCGATAAAACAGGAGGATTGATAAAAGTCAAAAGCTGGAATCGGGTGATTTACTTACTGGAAAAATCCGGATATAAAACAGGTATACTTGAGGAACTTAAACCAAAGAATTGTCTAGCACAACCCGATAAAAAGGTGACTAATTTAGTGTTATCAAACGATAAATATCAAGATTGGGGAGAGGCAATTGATACTTCCGTTTTCTACGGAGGAGAGGAAGAACTAGCTACACTCAAGCAATGGATTGTGAAAGACCACTGTCGCATTGTGGCAATATTAGGCATGGGAGGAATTGGTAAAACGGCTTTATCTATACGCAGTGCAGAATTGATTAAGGATAAATTTGATTACGTAATCTGGCGATCGCTACACCATGCGCCACCCATCCAAGATATCTTGGCAACCCTGCTGAAGTTCCTATCCGACGATTCCGAAACAAATTTACCAGACACCGTAAATGCTAGAATATCGCAGTTGATTAACTGGTTACGCTCCTCTCGCTGTCTGATAGTTCTAGATAATGCCGAAGCAATTTTGCAAAGTGGCGATCGCGCTGGTTGCTACCGCCAAGGATATGAAGGTTACGGAGAACTTTTGAGACGGGTGGGAGAAACACTGCATCAAAGCTGTCTGGTACTGACAAGTCGGGAAAAACCAAGAGAAATTGTAGCTTTGGAAGGCAATAAGCTACCCGTGCGATCGCTACAGATGGGTGGTTTGAAACCGCAACAAGGACGGGAAATCTTCAAGGCAAAAGGAGACTTCTTTGGTTCTGAAGACGAATGGATAGCATTAATTGAGTTTTATGCAGGCAATCCCCAGCTATTGAAGATAGTCGCAGCGACGATTCAAGTGTTGTTTCAGGGTAATGTTTCCCAATTTTTAAAACAAGGTAATCTAGTTTTTGGCGACATTTACGCTCTTTTAGACCAGCAGTTTAATCGCTTGTCAGACTTAGAAAAGAAAGTCATGTACTGGCTAGCAATTAAGCAGGGATCGGTTTCGCTGACTGAGTGGCGAGGAAATTTGCCTCCCATATCTCAGTCGGAGTTACTAGAAACTCTGGAATCTCTGTTGAAGCGATCGCTGATTAAGAAGAATTCAACCAATTTTACTCAAAAATCGCTAGTCATAAAGTATGTGACTAAACGATTAATCGAGCAGGGTTCTTAGTACAATTGTCTCCAGTTGATTGCTACAATCAGCTTTGTTGTTAGCGTTCGTATCCCAGCTTAGGCAGAGCCTCTTCCTTCATCAACCCTGGAAATCGATTAGACTTTTTGATTCAGGGCTAACACCTTATTAACGGTTGTTAATCGTTCCTGAGTCTGACTAGCTTCAAAACGGCCTCCGGCGAACAAACAGCCACTCTACGGGCGTCTAAAGTCCTTACTCTTGAGCAGGCACCTGCCAAATCTTAATGCTGCCGTCATTACTGCCACTCGCTAAAGTTTGTCCATCGGGACTGAAGGCGAAGGATTTCACTTGGCTGTCATCTCCGGCGAGGGTGCTTTTGAGTTCGCCAGTGCGGGGATTCCACAACTTAATAGTATTGTCCAAACTGCCGCTGGCGATTGTCTGTCCCTTGGGGCTGAAAGCGACAGAATTAATTAAGGTGGTATTCCCCTTCAGAGTGGCGATTGGTTCTCCGTTGCGATGATTCCACAACTTGATGGTGCCGTCATTACTGCCACTGGCAAGGAGTTTTCCATCGGGACTGAAGGCGACGGAATTCACCCAGTCAGAATGTCCTTCTAGGGTGCGGATGCGGATGCCCGTGCGCGGATTCCATAGCTTGATGGAGCGATCGGCACTACCACTGGCTAACATTTGCCCATCCGGGCTAAAGGTAACGCAATTCACTGCATCTAAATCCCCCGTCAGGGTGCGGATGAGTTCCCCACTGCTTAGCTTCCAAAGCTTGATCGTCTTGTCTAAACCACTGCTGGCTAAAGTTTTGCCATCCGGACTGATGGCAATGGATAAAACTGAACTTGAATCCCCGCTGAGGGTGTGGATGAGCGCCCCGCTACTGAGCTGCCAAAGCTTGATGGTGCCGTCATAACTGCCACTGGCGACGAGTTTTTTATCCGGACTAATGGCAAGGGCATGAATGGGTTTTATATGCCCTTCTAGGGTGCGGATGCGGATGCCTTTGGGTAAATTCCATAACTTGATGGTACTGTCATCACCGCCACTGGCAAGAATCTGCCCATCGGTACTGATAGCGATCGCCTGCACATAGTTAGAATGCCCTGTAAGCGTGCCGATCGGCTGGGCTGACTCGGATGCCGTGGTTGGTGTAGACGCTAAGGATAAATCTTCCACTTTTACAGGTTTGGCAGAGGATTCAAGCGAACTGCACAAGCGTCAAAGTAGTCACTGCACCCAAAGCGATCGCTCTTGAAACTTTTCCGAACTTTGGCTGATGTGTCATGGATAGTCACCGCAGAAAACATCACGTCTATCCAGGATGGATACAATATAAATTTGGAGCTGTCATCATCCAGTCGGATGAGCATATCTGGTTATGTCCCTGCCTGTTGTCGCTATTATCGGTCGCCCTAATGTGGGCAAATCTACTCTTGTCAATCGCTTGGCAGGTGTACAAGACGCCATTGTGCATGATGAACCTGGAGTCACGCGCGATCGCACCTATCGTTCCGCCTTCTGGGAAGACCGGGAGTTCGTCGTCGTCGATACCGGCGGATTGGTGTTTAATGATGACACCGAGTTTTTACCCCTGATTCGGGAACAGGCAATGTTGGCACTCTCGGAAGCGAGTGCGGCAATCTTTGTCGTCGATGGTCAGAGCGGGTTAACAACAGCGGATGAAGCGATCGCTGAATGGTTGCGTCAACAGCCCGTGCCCGTCCTGCTAGCTGTCAATAAATGCGAATCCTCCGAACAAGGTCTCACCCAAGCAATGGAGTTTTGGGAACTGGGATTGGGCGAACCCTTCCCCGTCTCTGGCATTCATGGTAGTGGCACCGGCGAATTACTCGATGCCCTGATTACCTATATCGTGCCAGCTGGAGAAATTCCCCAAACTGAAGAAATTAAAGTCGCCATTGTGGGACGCCCCAATGTCGGCAAATCCAGCTTGTTGAACGCCTTTGTCGGCGAAAACCGCTCTATCGTCAGCCCCATCTCTGGCACAACCCGCGATGCCATCGATATGGTAGTAGAACGCAACGGCAAAACCTACCGATTGATCGATACCGCCGGGATTCGCAAAAAGAAAAACGTTGAATACGGCCCGGAGTTCTTTGGAATTAATCGCGCGTTTAAAGCGATTCGTCGCGCCGATGTAGTTTTATTAGTCATTGATGCAGTCGATGGCATCACCGAACAAGACCAAAAACTGGCTGGGCGGATTGATGAAGAAGGTCGATCTTGTGTCATCGTCATCAATAAGTGGGATGCTGTTGAAAAGGATTCCTACACCATTTACGAGTTTGAAAGCACCTTTAAAGAACGGTTGAACTTTATCGATTGGGCAGAAACGATTTTTGTCAGCGCTCAAACGGGTCAGCGGGTGGAAAAAATTCTAGATTTGGTCAATACAGCCGCCGAACAACACAAACGCCGCGTCACGACTGCTGTAATTAATGAAGTGCTACAAGAAGCTATCTCTTGGCATTCCCCGCCAACTACCCGCCAAGGGCGTCAGGGCAAGATTTATTACGGCACCCAAGTGAGCAGCCAACCCCCAGCGATCGCGCTATTTGTCAACGAACCCAAACGCTTCAATGACAACTATCGCCGCTACATCGAACGTCAATTCCGAAAACAGTTAGGCTTTACTGGAACCCCAGTGCGCTTATTCTGGAGAGGGAAAAAAGTCCGCGACATGGAAGCGGGCAGTCGTAGTAACCGAGCCACTCGCGTTTAATCAATTAAAAATGCAAAATGAAAAATTTTTGCATTTTTAATGTTTAATTTTTAATTTTCTATGGATTTACTGCGATCGCTCCCACTAGGGCTGTACCTCGAACAACCAATCACTTGGCTGCATCACCTCGACCCCAGGGTGAAAATAGCTTGGTTGATGAGCTTTCTCATCGCTCCAGTTTTGGCAAATCCCCTCTGGCGCATCGCGCTGGCGGTGCTGCTAATTGCCATTACTTTGACGGCGGCGATTCCATTGCGCGTGTGGAAGCAACAAATGGGTTGGCTATTGATGCTGTGCTTTTTTGTCTTCATCCTGAGCATAATTGCGCCCGATGGACTTGCATCAGACTCTCAGCGCCGTCTCCCAGCCGATGATGTATCTTTTGGGCAACCCGCTACTTTGAAGCCAGGAGTTGTCAAATCAGCTTCAACTCAAAACCCAGACGCGATCGCCCTTGTCTCTACTCAAAACTCTTCAAACTACCGCTACGTCCTGTTCCACCAAGGGCCAGTCAAAATTACTCGCAAGTCCTTGGATCTAGCGATTAACGTCAGTACCTTACTGTTTACCTTAATTTACAGCACTAACCTCTTTTTGCTGACGACAGCTCCAGAGGAAATTACTGCTGGGATCGAGAGTTTGATGGAACCGCTACGGGCATTCAAAATTCCCGTGACAGAAATTGCTCTGACCTTGACTTTATCGCTGCGCTTTATTCCCCTGGTTTTAGAAGAAGTGCAGAATTTAGTTCGTTCCGTGCGGACACGGGCAATTAACTGGAAAAAACTGGGCATCCGAAAAAGCCTGCAACTTTGGTTGATGGTTGCGGAACGGTTGCTAGAAAATCTCCTCTTACGAGCCGATCAAATTGCCAGCGCGATGAAGGTTCGCGGCTTTACCAGTCCCGATCGCCATCGCGTCCAGTGGCACCAGTTGCGTCTCAAAAAGAGTGACTGGGCGGGGCTAGTGAGTTTAGTCGTACTCTGGGGGGCACGGCTGATCTGGGGATGGGAGGGTTAATACCAATTCACTATTTTGATGCCACATTTGCGCTCCCCCCAAATCCCCGCGCTAACGCGCCGCTTCGCTAGTAAAAAGGGGGGCAATAGACGTATTTGTGGCAGACATAAACAGGAACGCAACATCACCGCATAGTCAGGGCAACCACAAGGGATTGCCCCTACAAAACGCTATATGTATAAGCCGCGCTAGTAGGTTGGGTTGAGGAACGAAACCCAACACACATAAACATTTGTTGGGTTTCACTATCGTACCGCTACGCGGAAGCAAGCTACAACCATTCCCTACAGCTTAAGTCAGTGCCATTCGATTTAAGTCAGTTATCAAGATTAGGAATAGATGAAATTGCTGGGAAGAAGGTGCAGAAAAACTATGTAGTAATCTTGGTAAATTTAGCTCCAAAAAAGCCAATTGCTATGAGCAACTCACGACGGTAGCAAGATATAACAAAGCTTTCAACTCTGCTTTCAACTCTTACCAGCTCGTCCAACCAAGTTCGCAATCATAAATCGCAATTGAGTAGGGTTAATCGGTTTAGCCAGATGCATTTGGAACCCAGCAGAGATTGCCCTTTGACGCTCTTGTTCGCTAACGTAGGCAGTGGTTGCCGCTGCCGGAATTTGTCCTCCGGCTTCAACGTCAAGCTCTCTCACCTGACGAATCAAGCAGTAACCATCTTCCTCTGGCATCCCAATATCTGCTAGCAGCACATCGTATCTAGTAGGGTTTTCAGTCAGAGCCGCGATCGCTTCCCTGGTCGAGGAAACAACCACCACTTCAACTCCCAAATCTTCCAACATCCACTTCATGAGGTCGCGGCTAGCTGCCTCATCATCTACAGCCAAGACGCATAAGCCTTCAAGGGATGGAATTTCACCACTCAAGGCATCCAGCGGCTCTTCCAAATCGCTCGGCTCTAAATAACTCAGCGGTGTAAACTCCGGTGGCATCGATTGCAGAGGCAGTCTCACGGTCATTGTGGTTCCTTGCCCCTCGCCTGGACTCTCTGCTTGAACTGTGCCGCCGTGAAGTTCCACAAGATGACGGACGATCGACAAGCCCAATCCGAGTCCCTGACTCGCTTTGCTACTGCTGGAATCTCCTTGGCGGAAGCGATCGAACACATACGGGAGCAAGTCGGCTCGGATGCCTTGTCCCGTGTCGCTGACTCGAATCTGGGCGTGAGTCTGCACAGGTTCCAGCGTGATTTCCACGCGCTCACCGGATGGCGTGAACTTAATAGCGTTAGTAAGTAAATTCCACAGAACTTGTTGTAAGCGATCGCTATCTCCCACAACTGTCACCGAGTTCAACTGCGAAACAATTTGAATATTTTTCGTCTCGGCGGACAATTGCACAGACTCAATGGCTGCACTCACTACTGAGACCAAATCAATTGGACGAGTGTTTAGATGAAGTTTCCCGCTCGTAATCCGTGAAACATCCAACAGATCCTCAATTAATTGAGCTTGCGCCTTAGCACTCCGTTCGATCGCTTCCAAGGCGCGAGTGACTGTTACTTCATCTAGCTGGCGCTGGCGTTTGAGGAGAAGTTGCGCCCAGCCCAGCATACTATTGAGCGGGTTACGAAGTTCATGGGAGAGGTTTGAGAGGAAGTCATCTTTGGCTAGATTTGCCGTCTCCGCCTGTTGACGAGCTGACTGTTCCTGCGTCAAGAGATGCGATCGCTCTGTCTCAAACTGCTTCCGTTCGGTGATGTCTTCAATCGCCAGCAAAATCATTTGAGCATCGCCCTCTTGAATAACTTTCCAACCATTTAGCAGCATGGTTTTCTGTCCAATTCCCTCAAACCAATGCTCAACCTCAAAGTTTTGAATATTGGTATCGTTGGCAAGAAGGTTTTCTAGAAGCGATCGCAGTCCGGGCAAGTTCCAATGACCATTCCCCAGTTCAAAGATCGGCGATTGCGCGGTTTCTGGTGGCGAAACCTGAAACGTTTCATAGAACGATCGATTGGCTTTGTTCACCCGGAAGTCAGAATCAAGCACGATTAATGGCACTTGTACCGTCTCCACAATTGCTTCCGCGTAATTCCGGGCGGATTCTAGCGTGGCTGCACTGCGTTTAAGGGCATCAATATCGACCAACACTAACACCACGCCGTCAATCTGGTTTTCTGTAGTGCGATAAGGACGGATGCGGAGGTTGTACCAATGCCCCTCTTTAGTTTGGACTTCTAGCTCCTTGACGCTAAGCGATTCAAGTACCTCCAAAATCAGCGGTTCTAAGTCAGGAATGTTGAGATTGGCTCTGATGTCGCTGAGAAGTCGTCCGGTATCGGCGGGAATGAAATTGAACAGTCTCTGCGCCATTGGCGTAAAACGCCGAATCCGTAAGTCGTTTGTCAATATCAAAATCGGAATATTGATGCTGGCAAGCAAATTCGTCAAATCGTTGTTAACTTGGTTTAATTCAAGATTACGAAAACGAAGTTCTTCGTTTGTCGTGTTGAGTTCTTCATTGGTTGCCTGAATTTCTTCTTTGGCAGTTTCTAACTCCTCATTGGTGCTTTGCAACTCCTCGTTACTCGACAGGATTTCTTCATTGGCAACTTTGAGGTCTTGATTGATGTTCTCCTGCTCTTGAATCACCGCTTGCAGATACTCCTGAGTCGCTGCCTGTTCTAGGTTTACAGCCGCGAGTTCCTGCCTCAGCCCAGCATTCTCAAGCTCTAAGTCTCCCGGCTCTGGGCTTTCAGGATCGATCGGGCTGAGGCTGTTCACCGTAGGTGGAGCTTCTTCAAACAGAACTAAAAAGTAGCGTTCTTCAGCAGTCGGAGCTTTAAACGGAATCACCTGAAGATTGACAATTCTGGAGCGATCGCCCTCTTCAATCCGTACCCCGTTCTTTCTGACTGGAATCTCTTGCCGTTGCGCTTGATAAATGGCGGCGCGTAGCTCCATCAGCAAGCCCTCTCGCACCATATTGAATAAGTTGAGATTGGCTGTTCCAGATACAAGTTTTAGGTAAAGATCGATTTCTCCCCGAAGTTGCAGCACCTCCATCTTGTTGTTGATCGCCACACCCACTGGGGCATAGTAATTCAAGATCAGTTGGTCAGTCTTCTTCTGTAAGTCAAAGCCATCAGTCGGATTCTGCTTCATCGGCTGACGGTCCCCTTTGGCGATCGCATGATTGCTGGTAACAAAAGAAAAAGTTGGATGAGTGGTGGTTAGCTTCTTGGCATAGATTTTGTACTTTTTGTCAATTGAAGTAAACAATTCCGAGTATTTACCTGTACTGTCTGAGGTGCCAAGCAGCAGAAAGCCAGTCGGGTTGAGACTGTAATGGAAGATGGGCACGATCCGTTTTTGCAGCGTCTCTCCCAAATAAATCAGCACATTCCGACAGCTAATCAGATCCAGGTTGGAAAAAGGCGGATCGCTGCCCAAGTCTTGGCGGGCAAACACACACAGTTCGCGCACAGCCTTACTGATTTGGTAGCCGCCCTCCTCAATGGCATTAAAGTATCTGCGGCGGCGTTCTGATGAGACATCTATCATCTGATTCTCTTGATAAATGCCTGACCTGGCTTTGTCGATCGCCGTTTCGCTAATATCTGTTGCAAAAATCTGGATCTGCGGCTGGGTTGCTTGATTCTCCAAAAACTCCAGCAGGCAGATGGCGATTGAGTAAACCTCTTCACCTGTCGAACATCCCGCGATCCATATCCGAATCGGAAATCCCGACTTATTTTGCGTAATCGTGGGAAAGACTTGCTTTTTCAACAGTTGAAACGCTTCCGGGTCGCGGAAAAAGCTGGTGACGTGGATCAGAATTTCTTCATAGAGCGCCTTGACTTCAGCCGGATTGTCTTGCAAATAGCGAGCATAATCCTCCAAGTTTTCCAGCTTGTACAACAGCATCCGTCGCTGGATTCGGCGAGCGAGCGTGGTGGGCTTGTAGTGGCTGAAATCAACACCAGTGGCCGTTCGCAATAACGCAAAAATCGTTACCAGGGCATCTCCCGGCTCAAGCAATTCCGCAACCGCGATCGGCGGCAGTGGGTAAACCAGTAGCGGATTGCGACTGAAGTTGGCCAGTTCTTCGGCAATCTTTTCCGGCGGCAGAATAAAATCGACATTCCCTGTGGCGACAGCGGTAATGGGCATACTGTCGAATTTTGCTGTGTCTTCACACTGAGCAAACGTCACGCCTCCGGCTGCCTTGATTGCCTTCAGCCCCAGCGAACCGTCTCCATCCGATCCTGATAAAACCACGGCGATCGCTTTGTGTCCGCGATCGGATGCCAAGGATACAAAGAAGGCATCACCCGGCATATATTTCCCTTGAACTTTCTCTCGCGGCGTCAGTTGCAGCATCCCTTGAGACAGCACCATCTTGGTGTTGGGCGGAATCACGTAAACCTGATTCGGCTCCACAGTCATCCCAGACTGCACCTCCTGCACAGGCATTTGCGTCGTTCTGGCGAGAATCTCGCACAACAGACTCTCGTGATTGGGGGATAGATGCTGAATCAGCACAAACGCCATCCCGGTATCTGTGGGTAAGTGCCTGAGTAACTCGGTAAATGCTTCCAACCCTCCGGCAGAAGCGGCAACTCCAACGATGGGAAAGGGAGCATCCATATTATCTTGCTGCGTCGCGTCGATCTCTTGCTGCGTCGCGTCGATCTCTTGCTGCGTCGCGTCGATCGCTTCAGCAGCAGTGGATTCGGATGTAGTTTGCAAGGGTTGAGCGGAGGTCATAAGAAGAAGTCTGGTACTGCAATTATTTAGCAGCTCAGGTTTATATTCTAGGTCGGTTTATTTACATCTTGCACCAACTGCCCCTAGGCTTTACCCAGGGGCTATACAAACGCGCGAACTGACAAGTCAGCGCTTCGCTATCGCCTGCTTTGGACTCGCGAAAAATCAATGATTTTCGAGCCTGCTCTCGTCAGGCTTTGGATGTGTAGCTCCACGCTTCAGGGTGTCTGTCAAAATAAGGCTCTTAAGGATAAACTAACCTCTCAAATCGCGGATAGAGCAAAGAAGAAACGGGAAGCGCAATGCTCTGGCTATATGTGAAGTGTAACTTGTACTGGCAGAGATAGAATTGACTAAGTGCAACTAGCGGTCACAAAAAGAATCTATGCCGGGACACGACATCATCGTCATTGGGACTTCGGCAGGCGGACTCAAAGCGCTGAGTACTATCGTTAGCGGTCTGCCCACTGACATCAATACTGTCTTCTTTATTGTTCAACATCTTGCAGCAGATAAGCCGAGTATTCTGCCCCAGATTCTTGAAGATGTCGGCTCTCTCCCCGCGTCTCACCCGACAGACGGAGAGAAAATCAAAACCGGGCGAATTTACATCGCCCCACCCGATCATCATCTGTTAGTCAACAGCGGAGTGATGCGTGTAGTGCGTGGACCGCAAGAAAACCGATTTAGACCCGCAATCGATGCGTTATTCCGTTCAGCCGCTCGCACTTATGGTTCAAGGGTTGTGGGTGTGGTTCTCACTGGCTACTTGGATGATGGCACAGTGGGGCTACAGGCGGTCAAGAAACGGGGCGGACTTGCGATCGTTCAAGACCCGAAAGAAGCAGAATACCCAAGTATGGCAAAGAGCGCACTGCGGTATGTCAAGGTAGATTACTGCATTCCGCTTGCAGAAATCCCAGACCTCTTGGTGCGTTTAGCAAGTGTTCCCGCAGTAGAGGAGGAGGCATACCCAGTGACTAAAGATATAGAAATTGAATCAAATATTGCTGAACAGGCAATGAACACTAAGGATTTTTTGAAAAACGTAGAACAGATTGGGACGCGGACAACTTACACCTGTCCTGAGTGCAATGGTAGCATTTGGCAAATTGGCAAAGAAGAACCGAGCCGATTTCGCTGTCATATAGGGCATTCCTTTACTGCTAATGTTTTTCTATCAGAGCAAACTCAGAATGTAGAAAACGCTTTGTGGTCGGCTGTTCGAGCTATGGAGGAAAAGGTAACGTTTTCGCGTCAAATGGCAGAGCGAATGAAAAATTACAATTTACAGAAAGCGGCAACAAAATATGAAGATCATGCGGAAAGCTTAGATAAAGAGGTATCCTTGATTCGCGAAATAATTCTAAACGGCTTTGCCACAAAACGCAGCATTGCCGAAGAAGATGAAGAGTCTTAGAGCAGCAAGAAAACCTTAAAAATGCAAAATTAAAAATGAAGAAAATTCTTAATTCCTTCTTTAAATTCTTAATTTTTTTCTTTAAATTTTTAATTTTTAATTTTCATGAAACCTTGGTTCTGGCGATCGCTTCCTCTACAACATCGAACTGGCTCAGAAGTATTCGCCGCCCTGTTTCTAGACGCAGGTAAAATTGCCACGCTACTTGAAAGTCCCTACAATCCACTCCAACACTCAACTGAAGCGAACAGAGCGATCGCTCGATATTCCATTTGTGCCGGTGCCCCGCGCCTTGTAGATGGAGCGCAGGCAATGTGGACTCCACCCGTCGGAGAGATCCTCCCCTTCCTGCGCCGCTTGCTGCAACGTTCTGCCTTCAAGGATGAGTCGATAGGGGCGCACTCAGAACTGCCTTTCACCGGCGGCTGGCTGGGATGGCTGGGTTATGACCTGGCTTGGGAGATTGAGCAGCTACCCAATTTAAACTCTGACCCGCTGCCATTCCCTGTTGCTTATTGGTATGAACCGGCGTCATTTGCCGTCCTCGACCACTGGAAACAAACGCTATGGCTAGCCGCTAGCGATGAAGCCGAACTCGATTCCTTGCAAAGCCTGCTGGAGCAAAAGAGCCGAACCCAGTGCGGGATAGCAGATTCTTCAATCCAAAATCCCAAATCCCCTCACTTCCATTTTTGGACGCCCCAAACTGATTACGAAGATGCGGTGCGGCAAGCGAAAAAGTATATTCAAGCTGGAGATATCTTTCAGGCAAATCTTTCCATACGCTTTGAAAGCCACATCACTGCCCATCCTTGGGCGATTTATCAGGCGTTACACCAAATCAATCCTTCTCCCTTTGCCAGCTATTGGCAGACGCCGTGGGGGGCACTCATCAGCTGTTCTCCAGAACGATTGGTTCAGATGCAAGATCGACAAGCGCAAACGCGACCGATTGCGGGAACGCGATCGCGCGGCACCACGCCCGCCCTCGACGAGCATCTGGCGCAAGACTTGATTGCCAATGCCAAAGAAAGAGCCGAACACATTATGCTGGTGGATTTAGAGCGGAACGACTTGGGGCGAGTGTGCGAGTGGGGTTCTGTAGAAGTCAACGAACTTTTCACGATTGAGCGCTACAGCCATGTCATGCACCTCGTGAGCAACGTCATCGGCAAAATTCGCCCAAACTACGACGCTGTTGACCTGATTCGCGCCTTCTTCCCCGGCGGCACCATCACTGGCTGCCCGAAAGTCCGCTGCATGGAAATCATTGAAGAACTCGAACCCGTGCGTCGCAATTTGTTCTACGGTTCCTGTGGCTTTCTCGATTGGCGTGGAGACTTGGACTTAAATATATTGATCCGCACCCTCCTCTATCCCAATCGTGCCGATGTAGCGATGGTTTACGGGCAAGTCGGGGCGGGAATTGTTGCCGATAGCGATCCAGAGCGAGAATGGCATGAGTCTCTACACAAAGCTCAAGCTCTGCTAGCAGCCCTGGGAAGTTTTAATGTTATTAGTGATTAGTTCTTGGTCATTCGTCAAGTGTCATTGACGAGTGGCTCGTGGTCAGACACGGTTTTGAACAATTAGCCATTCGCCATTAGCAACTAGCAACAGAATGATTCGGCTGGGAACGGATATTGTGTATATGCCTCGGATTAAAGCAGCTGTTGAACGCTTTGGCGATCGCTTCTTGCAGCGCGTCTATACCCTAGATGAACAACAAGATTGCGGGTACACTCAAGACGATAGCAGCCGCCTTTCTATCAACCAGCTAGCAGGGCGCTGGGCGGCAAAAGAAGCCGTTGCTAAAGCACTGGGAACTGGGTGGCGGGGAGTCAGCTACACCGATATTGAGATTCGACGCCTACCCACGGGTGCGCCGCAAGTGTTTCTCCACCATTCAGCTGCCGCCCAGACAGCAGGCTGGGGAGATTGTCAGTGGCAGCTAAGCATCAGCCATGATGGGGATTATTCTGTAGCCACAGCCATCCTCGTTTGCTTACGCTAAAAAGCGCCGCCAATTCTCAAACATTATCTCTGAGGTGCCCGAATCAAGCTATCATCTGCATAGTTTGAACTAGAGTGAAACTCTTGGGTTTCAACAGAGAGCGGCGGGCGCGATCGCACTGCCGCTTACACTCTTTGACTTTTCCCAATCTCTCACTTAAGGATGGACATTCTTCGCGTGGATGTTAATGAGCAGCGAAACCTATTTAAATCACCCTACATTTGGCTTACTTTACAGAGTGTGTCTGCTTGAGGACAGCCAGGAATTATTTACGACCCTTTATGCCCAGCGTCTCTTCTTTTTGGTGAATACCAGTCCTAGCGGCATCAAGTTTGAACCGATTACCCGTAGCGATGGTCGCCTCATGGTGGAAAACCGTTTGCGGATGCTCCGTCGCAGTGGTCAAATGGAGGATTACGAAGGGCTTCAGGCTATTCATAAGCGAACATTTCAATAGGGGCAAGCGATTATAAAGTTAAAAAAGGATGTTTAATGCAAGCATTTTTAATTCTTGCTTCTGTGCCTATTTTCAAGTGAAGTCTAATGACTGGAGCGATCGCCCAACGCCTTTTTCAAATTCGCCAACAACTGCCGGAATCTGTCCGCCTCATCGCCGTTACTAAACAGGTTTCCCCTGAAGCCATGCGCGAAGCTTATGCAGCGGGAGTACGGGATTTCGGCGAAAGTCGCATATCTGAAGCTGAACTCAAACAAGCGCAACTGCAAGATTTACCAGACATCACCTGGCACCTGATTGGACACCTCCAGAGTAATAAAGCTCGAAAAGCCCTAGAACAATTTCAGTGGATTCACTCTATAGATAGTTTAAAATTAGCCCAACGATTGAACCAACTGGCGCTTGAGCTGTCGCGTCCGCCCTTCATCTGCCTCCAAGTCAAACTGCTGCCAGATCCTAACAAGTACGGTTGGACAGTTCCCGAACTGCTTGCCGATTTACCAGCCCTGAATGAGTGCTACAATCTGCAAATTCAAGGTTTGATGACAATTCCCCCTTTCGATCTCAATGCTTCTGAAATTCTGTCAGTATTTGATAGCACCCGCAAATTAGCCGATGAAATCAGACAGCAAAACTGGTCGAATATTCAAATGCAGCAGCTATCAATGGGAATGTCGGATGATTACCCTCTAGCCGTGCAAGCTGGGGCAACGATGGTACGTTTGGGGCGAATTCTTTTTGGGGAACGGACACCCTGAAAAGTCCCACTACGCCAACAAAAGTCAACATCTACTCCGAATAGATGAGTAGGGTAATTAACAGGCATCGGATATTATATTGCCAGCACGACTATATGATTGTTATTGTCGTTTCCTTAAACTAGGACTGCTGCCTCAAGGGTGCCCTGCGATCCCAGCCCCAGAGTCTAACCTTAAATTGTGATGGAGCGTGAACTGTGAATAATATTTTTTCTAAGCTACGAGATTTCGTGGGTCTCAATGAGCCAGCCAACTACGAGTATGACGAGTACGAAGAAGCGGATGCAGAAGAGTACCAAAATCTCTATCAAGAACAGCATCCTCAACCGACGACAGCAGAAGAAGAACGTCGCCAGAGCCGTCGGACGCGGACAAGCACACCTGTTGCACGAGAAGTAGAAATGGGGACAACAATGAATAATGTAATTGGTATGCCCGGATCGGTGAATGGTATTTCGGAAGTGGTCGTGATGGAGCCGCGTTCTTTTGAAGAAATGCCCCAAGCAATTCAAGCTTTGCGCGAACGGAAGTCAGTGGTGTTAAACCTGACGATTATGGACCCAGATCAGGCGCAACGGGCTGTAGACTTTGTTGCCGGTGGCACTTATGCAATCGATGGGCACCAAGAGCGAATCGGCGAAAGTATCTTTCTGTTTACACCAAGCTGCGTTCAAGTCAGTACCCAGACTGGCGTGGTTCACGAAGTGCCTCAACCGCAAGTACGGATTCCCCGTCCCTCTGCTCCCTCCCCAGCTTGGTCAAACGAACCGACTCGGATGGCGCAGTAAAAGTTCTGAGTCGATACGCTTGTTAGCGGTCAATGGTTAGTCGTAAAGACTCAAAACAACTGACCGCCGACAGCGGACTTTTCATGCTGATAGGGATCGGGAGATGAGGTTGGCTACTAAATTCGGCATGATTGGTGGCGGGGTAATGGGAGAAGCTCTGTTATCCCGCCTGATGCAAAAGCAGCTTTATGCCCCAGAGGAAGTCTTGGTGAGCGAGCCGCAAAGAGAGCGGCGAGACTTTTTGGCGCAGCAGTACGGCATCCAGGTGACGGCAGAGAATCGGGCGGTGGCGGCGGCAAGGGATGTGCTGTTACTGGCGATTAAACCTCAAGTGTTTGCAGCGGTGGCGGCAGACTTGGCGAAGGAAATTTCTGCCCAAGAGTCGCCGCCGGTGGTTATTTCGATTATGGCGGGTGTTTCTTTGAGTCAACTGGAAGTGGCTTTTCCCCAGGCTCCAGTGATTCGGGCGATGCCGAATACTCCGGCGACGGTAGGGGCGGGAATGAGTGCGATCGCGCTTGGTCAGCACGCCACCAAGCGCCACCTAGAACAGGCAAAGGCGATCTTCCAGGCGGTGGGAGAGGTGGTTGAGGTGCCAGAATCCTTAATGGATGCGGTGACAGGACTTTCGGGTTCGGGTCCGGCTTATGTGGCACTGATGGTGGAAGCGCTCGCAGATGGTGGGGTGGCGGCTGGATTGCCAAGAGCGATCGCGTCTTCGTTAGCCCTACAAACCGTTCTGGGGACTGCCCAGCTCTTGCACGAATCGGGAATGCATCCCGCTCAACTCAAAGACCGAGTGACTAGCCCTGGAGGTACAACTATCGCTGGGATTGCCCAGTTAGAAAGGGCTGGTTTCCGTTCGGCTTTGATTGAAGCAGTGGTGGCGGCTTCTCGGCGCTCTCAGGAGCTTGGTCGTTAAGATACTCTTCATGCTGCCAGAAGTAAAATGATTTGTTAACAATACTTTATGTGGCAAAAATGGGCGAGTAGAATCTTTATTTTTAGCCTTTTGCTGATACTAGCTGTTACACTCTTTCCTTATGATTTCGCCTTTAAAGAGAATGCTATTAAAATAAACTATCGCTTTCTCACTTCAGAATTTTTTAAATTAAGAAATTTTTACGACTTAATCACTAACGTTTTATTATTTTTTCCTTTTGGTTTTACCTTTTCCTGTTTGACACAGCGAAAAAGATTTCCAGGAATAAAGATACTTGGTTTCACCTTATTAACTTCTTTTTGTTTGAGTTTTATAATTGAGGTTTTGCAATTATTTATCCCTTCTCGAAGTTCCTCTTTATTTGATATTGGTTCCAGTATTTTAGGTGCTTTTATCGGCTTTTTATGCTTTCGTGTGGGGAAAGATAAAATCCAGGGAGCCACCTTAAATCTTGTTAGAAGCAATAAGAGTTTCCTTTCAATCAAAAAGTTAACGGCTGTTTTTATTGGATATATTATATTGATTTTTATAACAACGCTCGTTTGGCAAAATTCTGGAAGTCTCAGCAATTGGAATCAAACTTTCCCGCTGAGTATTGGCAATGAGCCAACGGGAAATAGACCTTGGAAAGGATATATTTCCGAGCTATATGTCGCGAATAAAGCAGTTTCAGACCAAGAAGCAGAATCCGCATTTTCCTCGGAAATTCCATTTTCTGCAATCAAAAAATACCTAGTAGCTGTATATCAGTTGGCAGGTACAGGCAGTTACCCCGATTTAACTGGGCACCTTCCAGATTTATCTTGGCGACAAAATTCTCCAACCACTCAGGATCAAAGAGGTGTTTCTCTCGATTCCAATCATTGGCTAGAGACAAAAAGCTCTGTAGCTTTGATGACACAAAAGATTGCCGCAACTTCTCAATTTACGCTAGGTGCCGTTGTCGCTACTGCGGACATAATGCAGCATGGCCCTGCCCGAATTATTTCACTTTCAGCAGATGATGAAAACCGCAATTTTACCCTTGGACAAAAGGGATCGGATTTAGTGTTTCGAGTGCGAACTCCAATCACCGGAAAAAATGCCACAAGTTATCAACTAAATGTTCCAGATGTTTTTGGGGACACCAACAATCATCAGCTGCTTCTCACCTATAAAGGGTCAATTCTTCAAATTTACATAGATGGAGTAAAACAACCCTACGCCCTGAAACTGATTCCCGAAGTGATGACTTTTCAGCTATTACCTTTTGATGCTAATAGTATCAAGCTAGAAATCTACAAGATTTTGTATTATGGATTAATCTTTATCCCTCTCGGTTTATTTTTAGCACTCATTCGTGCTAAAACCAGGGGAAAAGTTATTTTTTATGCCTTATTGCTTTGTGGAGGAATTTTAGCCCCCGCTTTAATATTGGAAGTCATGTTAGCAACTGGAACTCAGAGAGCAATTAGGCTGGAGAATCTACTCTTTAGCATGGCACTTGCTGTTAGCACCATGCTAATCGTGAAACGGTGGGCTGAATCTTGGTTACGCGGCGAGATAGCAGCATAAAAAAGAGCAGAGACGCGAAATGGCATTGAGTACCGGAACGCTTACGCATCTCTACTCGTTAGGAACTTTGTTCGGGTTCTGTTGCTAATTTTTGACCTACTTGGGGTTCGGTACCGGCAAGTAAACGCTCAATGTTGCTGCGGTGTCGCCAGACGACGTAGATACCGCCAGCGCTCGCAAATATTAGATAAGGTAACGGCTGCTTGAAAATTAGCATCAAAATGGAAACCGCGATCGCGCCCGCAATGGAACCGAGGGAGACAATTCGAGAAACGGCGATAACCACGCCAAACACCGCCGCCGTTCCCAACGCCACTGGTAGGGACATGGCTAATAAAACGCCGAGGCTAGTTGCAACTGATTTACCACCCGTGAAGTTCAGCCAGACAGATTTACTATGACCGACGGTGGCAGCGAATCCGGTGCCAGCGACTAGCCAAGATTGCCAGGTGGCAGGCAGGACAGGCATTGGTGCAAAGGTATACAAGGCGTAAACCAACGCGATCGCGCCGACTCCTTTCAACAGATCGATCGCTACCACCACGATGGCTGGCCCTTTTCCTAGGGTTCTGAGAACATTGGTGGCACCCGTCGAGCCAGATCCTTGCTCTCGAATATCAATCCCTTTGAGCCAGCGTCCTGCCATATAACCCGTAGGAATCGAGCCTAAGAGATAGGCTGCGATTAACAATGCCCCACTTAAAGCCAGCTGTAGACCCATCTAACGCCTCTTGCTTGTAGCTCAATTAGTCTGTCGCTAATATCTCATATCAGCGGACATCTGCTGAGGATCGGGTGCAAAAGCTAACCAGAGGGGAAATTGCAGCAGCGACAGATTAATCTGCTCTTCTGTCTCATCAATGATAATCAGCGGCATCTGCCGTTCCTTGACGAGACGCTCTGCCTTTTGCACGACCGCTTCTGGGGATTCAAACAAAACAATTCCTTGTTCTGGACCAAAATCAGCGCGGGAAATGCCCAGACAGTCTTGTAAACCCCGCCGCCATTCTCCTAATCGTTCTGGGGAGTTAGCGAGGAGCAGGGCGCGAACGCGATCGCCATACAGCGTGCTTAATACCGAGATGACCGACGAAGCAATCAGGATATTTTGCAAGCGACTGCCCATCGTCCGCAAAGCGCCTCTTCCCCCTTGCGCGAAAAACCAGTTCGCAACTCGCTCCGCATGAACCGGCTCAAAGGTACGACGCAATTGCCAGGGCGGGCCATAATAGTCAGGTCGCGTCCGGTACTGGTCTAAAATACTGCGAATTTGTTTTGCAGTTGATTGAAAGCTCTGTTCTGTAAATTTGGGGTTTACAGGCGATGCCGCCTTCGATTCCACCGCTGGAACTGGCTTTGCGGGTTCCGGTTCCTTCTGGAGTTGCAATTCTTCTGCCGCTACCACCAAATCTTGTAAGCTACCGACGAGATAATCTTTAAAGCCTTGCACCCGAATTGCCAGTTCTTGGGAGGTGCCAGCAAAGCTTCTTCGCATTTCCTCTCGGATGCGTTCCCGTCGTCGTTCCAGTTGTTCTACGGAAATTTGTAGTGTCTGTCTGCGTTGTTCCAGCTCGTTCAAAGACTCCTGCACCAGGCGACTTAAAGCCGCTTGAGTTTGAGCCATCTGGTCTTGCAGCATTTTGTTATGAGAAGCTTGCAGTGCGGCAATTTCCTGAATTAATGCCTCCTCTTGCCGTTGTAAATCAGCCACTCGTTGCTCTAGAACAGAGACGGGATCTGGCGTTTTTACTGTCTCATTGTCAGCGGGATTGTCCACCGCTACAGTTACACTTGGCTCCTCAGAATTATCTGATGCCTCAACAACGGCGACAATTTCCGCTTCTGAATCATCAAATACCTCCACAACGGCGACAATTTGCGTTGCTACAAGATTGTCTGAGGCTGGATCGGGAGTTACAGTTTCCTCTTCTTGCTCTTCTAAATTGTCCGATGTTTCAACAACTGGCGCTTGCTCTTGCTTTTGTTCTTGCTCTTGTTCTTGGGTTTGAGGTTCGTCTGAATTCATCTAACAACTAACAATTAACAACTAACAACTAACTACTCAGGACTCAGTTGTAGGGACGCGCATCTGTGTGCCCCTACGCACTTACTTTTGGACAGCGTTGTTCCAGGCAAGTTTTTAGCATTTTGGGATCGAAGAGAACCGGCAAAAAGTGAATGCTTTTGACTTCTTTGAAGTAAAACAGAATCGGCACTGGAGTCCAGAATATCTGCCAATTTTGCCATTCTTGGTAAGGAAAACGTCGAATTAAGGTTTGGGAACGATAAACATCTAATGCTGTTTCGGTGAATTGCAGGCGAATTGTTGCCGCCTGAAACAGCAGGAACAACCCAAATGCAGCGATCGCTAAACTCACCCAAGGTTGAACTAATAACAGCCCAATCGAAGCTGCCACCAACACCAAAGGGAGTGCGTAGCTGGGTGCCAGTTCAACAGTTTGTGATGGTAAAGAAGACGCAGTAGTAGTCACAGGCATAAACCCGGTATTGTAAACTATCGTACTAGACCTACCCACTTTCTTGGCGTACAAGCTGAAGTGGGACGGCAGCTGAAAGACTATCCAAAACTCCTGAAACTCTTGAAAAATCGTAGGGAATGGTAGAGCGATAGCGTTACCCAACAAACTGCACCAGTGCTGGGTTTCGTTCTAAGGGCCCAGCCTACACATCCGAGATTTGGATAGTCTTTCAGGGGGCGGCAGTCTAAATCCCGATTCGAGATTAAAATCGGGATTGCAACTTTATTTATTTTAAAGGTTTTCAGCCTCAGACCCCTTTAAGTACGGCACTACCAGTTCCCTGAAACATCAACCACGATAAGAAAAAGTTAGAAATAAAGATAGCCAGCAAAGCTGTGACGACTGCCGTGGTGGTCGATTGTCCAACGCCTTTTGCTCCCCCAGTGGTTGTTAAGCCCCAACTGCAACCAATTACGGCAATCAGCGCCCCAAAGCAAAATGCCTTAATTAATGCACTACACAAATCCCAGACTTGCAGGAAATTCCGGGCAGACTCTAAAAATATAGTTGGGGAAATTCCGTAGAGATTTCTAGCAATTAGCAATCCCCCCGCCATGCCGGTGAGGATAGACAAAATGGTTAAAACTGGCAGCATTAAGCAGCAGGCGATCGCGCGGGGAATCACTAGGTAATCAATCGGGTCGGTTTTCAGCATATAGAGGGCGTCAATTTGCTCGGTGACGCGCATCGTGCCAATTTCAGCGGCAAACGCCGAACCGACTCGTCCCGCCAAAATCACGGCAGTCAGGACGGGGCCAAGTTCCCGGCATAAGGAAAGCGCCAGCACTCCGCCCACAGCACTACCCGCACCCAAGTTGACAAATTCTCGCGCCACCTGAATAGTAAATACCATGCCGACAAAACCGGCAGTGACTAGAGCAATTAAGAGCGATTCTGGACCAACCATTGCCATTTGGTCGAGGGTGTTGCGCCGATGGATTTTTTTGGTCAGGAGGTGAACCACCACCTGCCCACCCAGCAAAATCGCCGCCAGCAATCGCTGACCCCATAACTCTAAGCTGGAACCGGAAGTAGTCTCGCTCAAGGATGCCCTGCTGACTCAACAACTTTGTAAAGCATAGCTGATGAGCGGCGAGCTACAAGAATCTCTTTTGTGCTGTTTGTGTTGTAACTCAGCATTCGAGGGGCGGGGAGACTCTGCCCCTACGGCACTCCTCTAGAAAGAATGAATGAATTTCTGAGATATGTTTACGGACTTTAAACAAGATTTTTAAGGTTTATTTAAGATTTCTGACAGATCGGCATAGCGTCCGCGATCGCTCCTATTGTATATAAAGGTTGAAAGTATCGTTCCCGATTCCACGCTCGGCAGTTCATTCACACCCACGGTTTCATGAACATTTTGCCTAACTATTTCCGTTCCCTCATCCTGACGAGTTTTCTCAGCTTCACCGCCCCGATTCTCCTGTTCGCTAGTGTGTTGGCAAGTCTGTCCATACTGGGTTACATTCCCCTCCTCGAAGCAGTCAGTCAGTGCGGCAGAGCGCTGATTTTGGAGTTTCTCACCGTCTTCGGCAGCGGGTGTTCCATCGAAGGTCTTCTGGTAATCGGTTTTACCTGTAGCATTGCTGGAGCCATGTTTGACACCTACGCCTTTTATCGTTACCAAAATTTACGTGGAAATTAATCTTCGGCGATCGCTTTCGTCGTTGCCAAATCTCCAACCCTCACCAAGAGTTCTGTCGCGCGATCGCAATTCTGACAGAATTCGTTAGAAAATGCTGTCTTTACCCAAGTCAGGCAAGATTGTGCCCCCCAAAAGTGAGGCACAACCACAAAAGGCTTACTTCACAGATTCCAGCGACCACAATTTAGCTTCATTTGTGTCGAATCTGGTCGTAAATCTTCAAATATTCCGCTCCGGGATCGTTCCACGAGTAGTCATACTCCATACCCTGAAGCGCAAGCTGGCGAAACTCTTCCGGATGGTTGTACCACAGCTTAAAAGCACGCTCCATTGCTGACTCAAACGCAAGCTCATCACTGTGATAGAACACATAGCCATTCCGTTCTTCCGGAGGCTTAGTTTGGTCGTAGTCTCGGTCAAACACAGTATTCACCAGTCCACCCACTGCCCGCACAACTGGCACCGTGCCGTACTTTAAGCCAATCATCTGAGTCAGTCCGCAAGGTTCGTAGTAGCTAGGGACAATAATCATATCCGCCCCTGCATAGATCAGGTGGGATAACTCTTCATTAAAGGCAAGTTCTAGATGAACGTCAGGATTATCGTTCAAAAAGCCTTTTTCGTACTGGAAATGGGCATTGATTCCCGGTTCTGTTGCCGAACCCAACAACACAAATTGCGCCCCATTGTTGAGCGCGTAGTAAATGGCATGATGGACAAGATGAACGCCTTTTTGAGCGTCTAAGCGACCGATGTAGGCAACGATAGGTTTATCAACGTCGCCAAGCAGAAGTCTCTCCCGGAGGGCTTTTTTAGTCTTGGCTTTTTCTTCAAAGTTTTCTTTGCTGTAGCGAATGGGTATATAGCGATCGCTTTCGGGATTCCAAAAATCATTATCAATGCCGTTGAGTACCCCAGTGAATTTATCCTGGTGCAGATGCAAAGTATGACCTAAACCACAGCCGATCTCCGTGCAGCGGGCTTCCCAGGCATGGTGGGGCGAAACGGTAGTCACGGCGTTGGCGTAAACAATCCCCCCTTTCATAAAGTTCAAGGCAAAAGGGTTGAAGCTATCTTGCAGGCGATCGTAAGTGAAGTAGTAAGATTCGTTATTCAGTCCGGTTGCCCACAGGATCTCTGTACCGCCCATCCCTTGATGTTTGAAATTGTGAATGGTGTAGCAAACCCGTTGATGACCCATCTCATACTTGTAATTCTCGAAGAGCATGACTGGAACTAAGCCGGTCTGCCAGTCATGGCAATGAATGATATCAGGTCGCTTGTTGCTTTGGAGGAGAAATTCTAAAGCGGCTTTGCTGAAGAACGCAAACCGCATATTGTCGTCGTTGCACCCGTAATAACAGCCTCGATTGAAGAAATTATCTTCAGAGTGGGGTTCGATAAAGAAACACACCCGCCCGTGTACCCAGCCGCAATAAACTGAACAGTGAACTTTACCGCCATACCAAGGTACCCACAAGTCACGGTAAGCATCGTGGAGTCCCCAGATGTGGTCGTACCGCATACAATCGTACTTAGGCAGAATAAGCTCGACGCAATTTCCCTGTTTTTCTAACTCCCGACTCAGCCCGTAAACTACATCTCCCAAACCACCAGCTTTGATGACAGGAGCGCATTCAGAGGCAATTTGTACGATGTACATTTTTACTCCTCTTGAGATAGAAATCTATTTTCTTAATTTCACAAAAGTATATATATACCTAAGCAATAGCGACCCCACCATTCGGTATAAACAAGCCGGACATCGTTGTTTGATTCCAGCTTCCTTCGCTGGATGCGACCCGTAGAATAGAGAGCAAAGTTCGTCTGAGTTATGAGGAGGCTTTTCGCAAATGGTACAGACACCATCCAAACCCTTAATCTTGGAAGAGTTTCTGAAGCTACCAGAAACGAAACCCGCTAACGAATACATTGATGGTCAAATTATCCAAAAACCTATGCCGCAAGGGAAACACAGCACAATTCAGACAGAACTACCCGGTGCTATCAATGCAGTTGTCAAGCCTCAGCGCGTTGCAAGAGCTTTTTCAGAACTGCGGTGTACTTTTGGCGGACGATCAATTGTGCCAGATGTGTCCGTATTTACCTGGGCTAGAATTCCCCGCGATGAGAATGGCGAAATTGCTAACGTTTTTCAAGCAGCTCCTGATTGGGTAATTGAAATCTTATCGCCCGACCAAAGCCAAACGAAAGTCACCAAAAAGATTCTGCATTGTCTAAAATATGCCACTCAAATGGGTTGGCTGATCGATCCAAAGGAGCAAACGGTGTTTGTTTATCTTCCAAATCAGCTTTTGGAAGTATTTGATGAATCAGAACAGCAACTTCCTGTGCCATCTTTTGCTAATGAGCTGCGACTTACAGTGGGAGAGTTGTTTTGTTGGCTGTTGGAGTAACCTAAATTAATTAGCGATCGCGTCTTGGTCTTGTTTGAGTTAGGCGATCGCAAGGTGAACCTATTCTATTGGGGGCTAAGCGGTTGCAAACTCCGTCAGCGATCGCTTACTTGGATGCTGAAATCCCAAAACAATATCTTCATGGGGAACCCCTGCTTCTAGCAAGTCATTCACAATTCCCTGCTTCGTCCAATCCTCCTCAACCCAAATCTTTCCATCTCGAATTCGCAGGTAAACCATTACTCCCTGCACTCTGAGCTTGCCATCCCAGCCAACGTGAAACCAAAAGTAATGATCTCGAACCTCATCAAATGATAAGCATTCCTCTACACCATCTCTAGGAGTGTTAGATGCCCACTCATAGTATTCCATTAAGATTTTCTTGATTAAGTTGCGATAGTGATTTAGTTTGTCCATCGAGAACAATGATAAGAGCCGATTTGACAACGTTGTGATAAATATCCTTGAGCTGGCATCTGAAGCACCAAACTTTATCCTTATTTTAGGACTAAGGTACAGAGAGGCGATCGCTCTCCTACATCTACAAGATTTAAGCCCTATCAATATCCAATAACCCAAGGTAATTTTAGGATAGGGGACTGTAAGCTTTATCCATTGGTTGCCTATGCCTGCTCTAGACATCTATCACGATGCTATGAAGAATGCACTCGTCAAAGATGGGTGGACAATTTCTCACGATCCGTTTCATCTGCGATGGGGCAAAAAAAGATATGTATGTCGATCTTGGCGCACGGCAACTCTTGGCAGCAGAACGGGAGGAGCGCAAAATTGCAGTAGAGATCAAGAGCTTTGTTGGTGCTTCCGAAATGGAAGACCTGAAAAATGCAGTCGGTCAGTTTGTTCTTTACCGAGCTGTAATGCGTCAAACCAATCCAAATCGGACTTTATATCTGGCAGTTCGCGACACAACGTTTAATTCTCTATTTGAGGAACCAATTGGTCAACTTTTAATTGCTGATGAAAATCTGAACCTAATCGTATTTGAAGCTCAAACCGAGGTAATTGTGCGATGGATACCCTAGAGAAATATCGAAAGATTATCAAGAGCGTTCTTGAACCGTACACTAAAATTCCATACGCTCATGGAGAACTTACTTGTAAGGCAGTTTTTGATGAATTAGCTGATAGCTATTTATTAGTTACTCTGGGTTGGGATGCGGCAAGGCGCGTTCATGGATGCCTTGTTCATCTTGATATTATTGAAGATAAGATTTGGGTGCAGCGAGATGATATAGAAGATGGCGTAACTAAGGAACTGGTTGCTGCGGGAATTCCTAAAGACAAAATCGTTTTGGGGTTTCATCCACCGGATGTAAGGCAGTATACAGGATATGCGGTTGCTTAGCGATCGCTTTCAAGTTTTTGCGTATCTAGCGATCGCGTTTTGGTTTGTTCGAGCCATAGCGATCGCGTTGGGGTCTGTTCGAGTTAGGCGATCGCTTTCATAAGCGATGCAGAGATTTGCAGGAGATCAAACATTGAGTGAAGTAGATAAAGGTTATGAGTTAAAAGTGCTGAAGATGGTAGCCAATAAATACCTAGACAAAACCATATTAGCTACGGAGGAAAGTCTTAAAGCACTTGAGGCTAATCGTGACCAAGTTGTGTGGGAGTTAGCCACGAGAATTTATAGCCAGAGTGGACATAAAGTTGAATTATCCACACTACGAGATGTAGTTAATTCTCGAATTGGAGATGTGAAATATCAGCTAGCTGCTGAAAAGGAGCGTATGGCTGAAGAAGCTCGGCGTGTTGCTGAAGAAAAAGCTGCTGAAGAAGCCCCTTTGCGTGACGAAATAACTAGAATAATGAGAGAACTTGGAATCGAGGAGAGCCAAGCTAATATCTTTGTTAAAGTTCGGAAAATAGTCAGTGAGCAATTAGAGGTAGATGAGAGTGAAGTGACTTTGGATAGTCATATCTCAAATGATTTGAACGCTGATGGGCTTGATACTATTGAGCTGGTGATGGCGCTAGAAGAGGAATTCGACATTGAAATACCAGAAGACCTGTTGGGGGAGGGTATTAAACAGCCTCTATCATATTTCAGTAGTTCTTCTGATAATCTAGTTGCAGTAGCTTGCACCGTCAGGGAACTCTTGATCTTTATTCACAAGAAAGTTTCATCTTAAACGGCATTGTTAAAATATCCAAAATATGACTTACTTCATTGATAAAATAGTCTCGCTTATCAATCCAGATTGTTTTATCAGTCAACTTGAGGAATTTCCAATCCGTTCCCGTAGTTACGGCTCCATAGCTACTTTTGATCGCCTTTCCATTCCGTTGATTAAATAATTTGGGCTGCAACCATTTCAGCTTTGTAGCTTGGTTTGCAAGCTTATTTTATCTACCGAGCCTCTTCATCTACCACATTGAAGCCTGTTACCATATTCTCAACAACTAGCTCAATATGTGTATGAAAATCAGAGCAATTATTCATCCAGCAGAAGAAGGTGGCTATTGGGCAGAGGTTCCTGCGTTTCCCGGTTGCATTACTGAAGGAGACACGATGGAGGAGGTGGTAGCTAATTTAAAGGACGCTATTGAAGGTTGGCTCGATGTTGCAAACAGTCGTGATGCAATTGAGTCAACAGATCAAATTGTCGAAATTGCTGTATGAAATCTATTTCTGGGAAGCGACTGTGCAAGATTGTGGAGCAAAAAGGTTGGGTTTTGCGAAGAATTACTAGCAGTCATCATATCTATGAAAACCCTGAAGTTGAACAAATCCTGTCAATTCCTGTTCACCGCAATCAAGATTTGAAAGTTGGAACGTTGAGAGCATTGATGAAAATAGCCCAGCTATCTGAGGAAGATTTACTGTGATTGTGAGTCTTTAAACGGTGTTATTAAAATACCTAAAAGATGACTCACTTCATTGATAAAATAATCTCGCTTATCAATCCAGATTGTTTTATTAGTTAACTTGAGGAATTTCCAATCCGTTCCCGTAGTTACGGCTCCATAGATACTTTCGATCGCATCTCCATTCCGTTGATTAAATAATTGAGCTGCAACCATTTGGGCAATACACTGTCCTAAGCCAGATTTAATACTTTCATTCTTAGCCTCTGCCAAAGTAACAACCGGAGTGCGAATTTCATAGGATTCTTTTGAGGCAGTAAGAATATAATCACAATATCCGCTTAAACCTGCTTGGAAATCGACATTAAACTCCGAGCCGGAGAAAAAGCCGATTTTAAAATTAAATATTCGCCTGATTTCTAATAAAACCGGAGCAATAATTAATTCTGAACGAGCCTTTTCTGTATTGATGGCAGTTGCCAAAAAAACATTCTCATTTAAGGTAGTCTGGAGATAAGAACTTGGCAAGACTTCTGGAAGATCAGTAAATAGATCGATAGATTCTTCAATGGTTAAACCAAAAGCTTCTCTAACTTTAGTTAAGGTTGTGAAATCACTGTATGCCATAAGCTAGAACTGTATAATTTAAATCAATTATAATGGCGAAGCTTTACTAGGCTGGCGATCGCTGTACTGTTAAATATCAAATACCTTCTAATTATTAGAAGTATCAGAAATGAGGAAAGATCAATTAGCCTGAAGGAGTAGCGCGATCGCTATCTTCAGTCACAAGGGAAGGCGATCGCTTATTCTGGCAAAAAGTTAGAATCCAAAACTTCTGCGGATGTGTAGGGAGATAATTGCGGAAATCTCTCTAATGGTAGTTCAGTTTCAGCGCTTGCTCGATCAACTGCATCTGAATAACATTCAACAAAGACTTCTTCAAGATAAGGCTTGAGGCTGGGAGAATCTTTTAGAGCTTCGCGAATGCGTCTACGATGCTCAACGATGCTACCTTTCCAGCTACCGCTTCTAAACTCTGGCTGATATTGCCACTTAAGTAAGTGAGTCAGGACAATAATAAGATTACTCTTTAGGCTCCTGCGCTCACTTCGTCCCATGTCCTCGATTTCTTCGATTAGATTTTCCCAGTCGATATTAGAGTAGTCTCTAACCCGTAACTTTTCTACAGTGGTTTTAATCCATTTCAGGTAGTCTGTCTCATACAAACTCTGCCGGTTAGCTTCTAGTTCTCTTGTCATAACCGTTTCCTCTCAAAGTACCGAACTAGCTGACACAAGACGTTTCCCAATGGATTGTCAGTAATATGGTAGCGATCGCACTCATCCAATCAGCCATAAGCAGCAAGGAAAGAGCGATAACTTCGTTAAGCTTCGCTAACGCATCCCTACTGAATGAGAATTACTGCCTCTTCCGCCTTGGTATTTAGAGCTTTTTTTAACTCTTGTCCAACTTTCCCAATCAGTTCGTCAAAAGCTTCCTGATTTTCTGTTAGTTGTTGTCTAAAAACCTTCTCTAATTCAGGTTTCATTTGCTCGCAGGTAGAGTCGATCTTGCTATCGCTCAAAAGAAGAGAACGGCTCCAACTCGGAACATCTACCTTTGTCTTAATTGCTTCTTGCGTTTTGCTGCGGGTGATCTCCACTCCGGCAGCAAGAACCGAGGCACCATAGACTAACACGATGGGCCAGGTCAAATGTCCGGTTAAAATTAGAGCGATGATGCTACCGACAGTCCCTCCACCAATCACTACATTGACGATAAACCCCACTGTCTCGGCAAGAATAGTGTCTCCAATTGATAGGTCTGGACTAACCACGTCAGGGTCGATACTTTCCTCAAATCTTAAACTACTTCTAGGTATCTGAAACTTTTGACAAATAGGATCGGTTTCTTCAGCTAATTCGGGTTGGATCTTGCTGTTAAACCAAGTGGCACATTGAGTATTAACAATTTGCCGAGCGCCAGGACTTTCGATCCACTGCTCCGCCTGCCTTTTCATAGAGTCTTCCAGGTCAGACAAAGTTCGTATTTTGTTGTTTTGCCAGTCTTTCAGACTTGGTTTAATTACATTTTCAATCAGACCATTTGAAAGTGGATTCGTCAGCAGTTCGATTAAATCTGGAATATGTCGTTTGATCAGCTCTTTTAACTTCTTTGAGTCAAATAGTTTATTGACCTCTTCTTTAAAGGCAGCAGCACGCAGATCCCATCTTCCTACCCGCGCTAAACCCAAGGCAATGCAACGTTCGGGTTCTGGATCGGGACGAACTTGAGTTTCCGGTTCCGGGAAGATTTCCTCGCAAATCTGGCGCGTAAATTTCATCCGAGATGCACCCCCAGTCATCAGCAAAAATTGCGGTACAAAGCCTTGTTTATCGAGCCTTTCTTTCGCCTCATTCACTGCTTCCCGGAAGGACTGAATCCAATTGCCGCCCAATTCAGGCAAGGGGTGGTTCAAGATTTCATCCATAATTGCTTTATTAACTTGAGGCACAAAGTAAATCTGTTCGTTGATCGACTCAAAGCCTCGTGCAAATGATTGTGGATGGCTGTATACCTGTTCGTTAGAAAAGTAATCTTCCTTAGCTTTGCGACAAGCAAGTTCGCAACGTGCTTGGTGATGGGGATATGCCTCCAATACTCGTTCGAGTAACGCCTTTTCTTCGTGGTTGGCGAGAGTCCGGGCAAAAATTGCTTTATCAATTAGGGAAGCTCCCAGAGCGTTACTTCCGAAATCTATCGGGATTTCGTGCAAACTCTTAACCAGAGTAAAATCCGTAGTCGAAGAGCCAATATCAACAATTAGCACCGACGATTTGAGTTTGTCATAAGAAAGCTTCCCGGCTTCCTTGGCTTGCATGAAAGCCGCCCGCGACTCTGGGACAACACTGAGTAAGGGAATACCTGATTCCTTCAGTAACTTTTGATATTCTTCTCGTTCGTCAACAGACCATCCTGAAGGACAGCCGACATAAAATTGGCTGGTTTCTCCACCTTCAATCTGTTTGCTTTCTTTCAAAAGGCGGTAGTAGGTTTCTATAAAATTGCGGAGTGTTTCTCTGTAATTTGGATCGTTATGAGGTTTTTGCTTAAAAGCGATTTTAAGCTGAGTAACACCCGCTTGAATTAATGCTTGTTCTCCAATTAGATAACCGATATCGGGATGCCAACCCAGTGCTGTGATTTGAATTTTCTTATTATTAACCTCAAGCATCTCTGGAGGCTCGATACTCTCTACTCTTGCTTTCGCGATCGCTGTTTCACCGTGCCCTAGATCGAATCCGATTGTTTCTAAAACTTGCATTGTTATACTTTCCGCTAATCAACCATGTACAACTTTCCGAATAATTCCCCTATTTTTAAGCAGGGCTAGGGGGATTTTCCCTTGTTAGCTGAGAGTTTTGATCCCCCCAACCCCCCTTGGAAAGGGGGGCTAAGAAAAAAGGGAAATACTGTCTAAATGAAGACTTTGCGGCTACATACAGCCACGACGACAAGACATCTTACTCTCTAGCCTGGGAGTAGGCTGGCTGAATAACTCGACCGCGTCGGAGCAAGCGATCGCCTTTAAACAAAGCGGGAGTTATCGTTACATAGTCTTTAGCGGTAGGATCGATACTTGGCTCGAAGTCAAAATACTCGCGATCGCGATGAGTATCGTTCGCTTGGTAAATCTGAACCCGAATTCCCTGCTCCATTAAAATCTGTGGCAGCAGTTTGGTGAGTTCAAGCGACATCTGGGGTTTCTCTAGAATTGACGCACCCATTAGTCTCTGAAGCAGATTCAACAGTTCTGGTAGCTCTTCTATTCCACTAGCGTCGAGCGGTTTTTTCACTTCCTCAGTCCGGGCGACTGCCAAATCAATGGTGTTCAGAGCATCGGTAAGGTTGTCCAGAAAGACTTGGCTATCGACCCGGATGCTCGGCTGGGGCGCTTCTACAAGTTGAAGAGAGACTGCACGATTGGCGCGATCGCGTTTGTCGATTTGGGACACCACTTCTAGTCCAACCAGCAGAGACACCAGTAAGATATCCATCCAAACTCCTGGCTCATCTGAAGTCAAGGAGAATAGTGAATCTAAAATACCTATACAGATGAGTCCCTGTAGCACTTTCAAGATTAAGCTTTTGGGAGAAAAGCTTGGGGCTTGGTTAACACTTTGCTGAGGCTCTAGCTCCGAAACTTTCGTCTCATTGGCTGCGGTAAGAGTCCCCAAGGACTGGCGCAGCGTCTCCAGAAATAGGGAAGCTAGACGTACCTGAGCGACGTTTAACTCGCCCACGTAACTGCTCTGAATATTATCGAGTCGCTTTTGAACCAGCTTAACGACCTGCTCCGGGCTAGTTGCCTTATCGATCTCTGTCTGAACTTCGCTCCGTTCTTTGCTAAAAAGTGTATATAGTGTTTTCATCGCAAATTAAGACTTCAGCGTTGCTAAAATATTGAACGATCGGTTATCTTACTAAAATTTTATGTAAATGCTTGAAGCTAGTTTTACAAATTTGTTTTTATGAGGCATTTTTATGGTTGGGAAGGTTATCAATATTTTTTTGAGAATCCCCTTTGTTGAATTTACTTAAAGAGTGACCAGGTTAATCTAAAACTTTCTGCCTACCTTGATACTTTTCTATCTATAGCAATCCTATTTGATTTGCGAAACCCTGTAGAGACGCGATTAATCGCGTCTCTACACTTAGGCGAATACTCGCGCACAACTCAAATAGGATTGCTATATAATAACTCGGTAAGGGATATTGCTATTTTTCTTACCGTGAAAAAGTTCTTAGAGAAGTTTTTTAGACGGTACTTACTCTAAAGATAACTTTTACGACTGATTCCAACTTCTATCCTAAGGAACAGCGCGATCGCTCTCAGGAGAACTAGCGCCAGGAATCTTACTTGAATGGTGAGCCAGAGTTTAGATTCCCGACTTCTTAAAGAAGTCGGGAATCTCGCATTCACGAAAAGAAGTCGAGAACCTCGCATTCACGAATTATTTAGGACTGCTATAGCTAATTGGAACAGCAGAAGCGTTCAAAACTGGCAGTAATTTAACGCCGTATTCTGCCTCAAAAACGTCTTTTTTATAACCTAAACTCCAGAGTTCTAAAGCGCAATCATCATCGGGTTGAGTTGGTTTTAGGTGGAGCTGAAGTTCTTTAGTTTCCGCGTTGTATTCGCACTGCACTTGCTGAACTGCTCCAATTTGTCTCCGATCGAGAGCAACTGCTAATCTGAGCAAAGCACTCAACTGAGCAACGATCTGCCGATGCTTTTTTGTCGGCAGATTTTGATAGTTATCGTGCTTTTTCTTCGGCGCACTCTTGCGGTGATAACGGGCTAAATTCGCAATCACATCTATTTCGGCTTCCGTATAGCCTAAAAGTTCACCGTTGCGAATTAAGTAAAAAGAGTGTTTGTGGTGGGAAGAATGACTGATATGGTGTCCGCAATTGTGTAAAACTGCGGCTGCCCAGAGTAGTTCCCGTTCTTCTGAACCCCAGTGGTGGAGGATACCTTGGGTTTGGTCAAATAAGCTAAGGGCAAATTCTGCAACTCGCTGACTGTATTCTAAATTAACGCCGTATTTGCGGGCGGTTTTGATTACATTACGCTCGCGCACAGAACTTTGGTAGCGCAGCTTGTCTTCTATTAAGCCGTGAGAAAGCATCCAATCGACGATGACTCCTTCCCGGAGACTCCGTTCGCAGACCGTTAGCGATTCAATGCCCAGCAGCGTCATCGCTTCTTGTAAAATAACCGCCCCGGCAACAATAATTTCTGACCGCCGCTCCGACATTCCCGGAATTGTAGCGCGTTCTGAATAATTAAGCCTTCGCAAGCGATTAATTAAATCTCTGAGGTCTTTGAGATTCATCTGGTAGCCATTCAGTGAAAAGGGGTTAGTACCCAGATGTTCTCGCGCGTGCATCGTCACCAGCGTCTCAATCGTCCCGGAAGTTCCCACTAAACGCGGCTGTTCCCCCGGTTGGAGAACTGCCCGCAATTCCTCGACGGCTCGTTCTAGCTGTCCGCGCACATAAGCTTGTAGGTACTGAAATTCGCCGATGCTGATGGGGTCGGTGGCGATCAATTCTGCGGTTAGTCGGACTGCACCGACTTTGGTGCTGCTGAGCGATCGCGGTTCGTGACTATCCCCTAAAATTAACTCCGTCGAACCGCCGCCAATGTCAATAATGATGTGGGGATGGTTGTTTAATTCCATCCCCGACAGCACGCCTAAGTAAATTCTCCGGGCTTCTTCTTGACCGGAAATGAGGTTGACAGACAAGCCTAAGTCTGTTTCTACTTGTTTTAAAAAGTCTCGCCCGTTGGGGGCTTCTCTTACCGCGCTAGTTGCCACGGCGATAATCTGTTCGGCGTTGAGACTGTTGGCAATTCCCTGGAAGCGGCGCAGGGCTGCGATCGCTCGTTCCATTGCTTCCGGTGTCAGATTGCCCGTCTTTTTATCGCGATCGCCCAGCCTCACCGTGTCTTTTTCTCGATCAATAATCGAAAAAGCAGGCAGCTTTGGTTGAATTTGCACGACCACCATGTGCAGGGAATTGGTACCCAAGTCAATCGCAGCCAGAATCCGATCTCGATCCACACTAGGAGTGGAAACACCCGCAGAATTATCTTTAGCGTTGGCAACTAAATTGACCATTTCGATGTATCCAGGGTTGCTTTCCCCAGCCGAGATTTGATGAATAAGGATATTCTATAGGGGATAAAGATGTGATTAATGATATTTCTGGATACTCATTTTTCTAGACCATGCTCACCCAGCAAGAACCCAAAGAAACAGAACCCACTTGGCTGACGATCGTCCGGCTTTTGAGATGGGATAAGCCAGCGGGACGCCTGATATTGATGATTCCGGCACTATGGGCGGTCTTTCTGGCGGCAGGAGGAAAGCCACCGTTGCCGCTGGTAGGCGTGATTGTACTAGGTACTTTAGCGACCAGTGCTGCCGGGTGCGTTGTCAATGATTTGTGGGATCGGGATATCGATCCGCAAGTAGAAAGAACGCGATCGCGTCCCCTCGCCTCTCGCGCTTTGTCTGTCAAAACCGGCATCGTCGTCGCCTTGATAGCAATGAGTTGCGCTGGGGTTCTCGCACTCTACCTCAATCCCCTCACTTTCGGGTTGTGTGTGGCGGCAGTTCCCGTAATTATCTTCTACCCCACCGCCAAGCGCATCTTTCCAGTGCCTCAGCTAGTGCTGTCGATTGCTTGGGGTTTTGGCGTGCTGATTAGCTGGAGTGCTGTAACTGCCAAGCTAGAAGAACCCACCTGGATTTTATGGGGCGCGACGGTACTCTGGACACTCGGATTTGACACCGTTTATGCCATGTCAGATCGGGAAGATGACCAGCGGATTGGCATTAATTCCAGCGCTTTGTTCTTTGGCAATTATGCTGCTGAAGCTGTTGGCGTTTTTTTCACCGGCACGGTTATTTTACTTGAATGGCTGGCAATTGTTATGGATCTAAAGCTAAGTTTTTGGTTCGCTTTGAGTTTTGCAACCTTAGCCTGGATTTGGCAATATTCTCAACTCAGCCAAAAAGATATCCCGACGCCAGTATATGGTGAAACTTTTCGCCAAAATGTTTGGATCGGCTTTATTTTACTGGCTGGAATGATTGCTGGTTCTCTTCGTTAATCGTTAGTCTTTTTTTACGCAAAGGTACGCAGAGGTTTACGCTTTCGGTACGCAAAGAGGAAATATCGATTGATCGTCTTTTTATAATAGCAATTCACTTTGTTGATGCTACACTTGCAATTCTTATTTTGCCCCCTTAAAAACTGCTGTTGGGTGAAACTATATAACTTTGCGTACCGAAAGCGCGAACCTCTGCGTACCTTTGCGTTTAATAAAAAATTAGCTTGTAAGTTTTTTATGAGAAAAACCATAATTGGCGTCATGGGACCAGGAGTCAACGCCACAGAAACCGACTTAGAAAACGCTTATGAACTCGGTCAATTAATCGCCCAAGAGGGATGGGTTTTGCTGACTGGTGGCAGAAATGCTGGTGTGATGGATGCGGCGAGTAAAGGTGCAAAAGCTGTCAATGGTTTAACAATTGGCATTCTTCCCACTAACGATACCAGCGCTGTTTCTGATGCCGTAGATATTGCGATTGTTACCGATATGGGAAATGGGAGAAACAATATTAATGTCCTTTCTTCTGATGTTGTGATTGCCTGTGGCATGGGTGCGGGAACGGCTTCGGAAATTGCCCTGGCTTTGAAGAACTATAAAAAAGTGATTTTATTAACGAATCATTCAGAAAGTAAAGTTTTTTTCCAAAGCTTGTCTGAAAACCATATTTTGATTGCCAATACTCCAGCAGCGGCAATCGAAATTGTGAGAAAAGCTTTGACTCGCTATTAATTATCTCTTTGGATAGATGCAATAGAGATAAGTTAGTGAAAAGTGGCATAGAAATTCGCACAAAGCGTTGATTTTGGCTGTTTCTCGACTTTTAAGGTACAATCCAGTGGTTAAGTTTTATATCGCCAGCGATCGCAACCTCGATCTGGCGAGACTTATATCATTAAGAAGAAAAAAACTTCTTCATTAGTTTTAAGCTAGAAAGCAGTTAGCAGAGGATTGAACACAATGGCATTTGAACTACCCCCTTTACCTTACGCTCAAGACGCTCTAGAGCCGTCTGGTATGTCGGCGCGGACACTTGAGTTCCATTACGGCAAGCATCACGCTGCTTACGTGAACACTCTCAACAACCTGGTTAAGGACACGGAACTAGCCGACAAGTCGCTCGAAGAAATCATCAAGGCAACCTACAAAGCTTCAGACAAAGCTGCTGTATTCAACAACGCTGCTCAGGTGTGGAATCATACCTTCTATTGGAATGGCATCAAACCGAATGGAGGCGGCAATCCTAGTGGCGAATTAGCGGAAAAGATTAACGCTAGCTTCGGTAGCCTCGACAAATTCAAAGAAGAGTTCAAAAACGCCGGAGGCACCCAATTCGGTAGCGGCTGGGCTTGGCTGATCGAGGATGGTGACACCCTGAAAGTAATCAAGTCTCCGAACGCGGAAAACCCGATTGCCTACGGACAAACTCCCTTACTGACGATGGATGTTTGGGAACACGCCTACTATCTAGATTACCAGAATAGCCGTCCAAACTTCATGCAGAACTTTGTTGACCACTTGATCAACTGGGACTTTGTTGCCCAAAATTTAGCGACGGCTGCTTAAATAACTGCTGATGTTTAAGCTACGTCAAATTTAATCATCTTGAAAACAGCCACGTTTTTAGTAGTGGCTGTTTTTTTATGCTCTGTAAACTTGGGCTGCCTGTATCTTTAAAGAAGGTAAAATTTCCACCAGATAAATTATGAATAGTAAAGAGCTAGCGCAATACATCGAAGCAACAGATAGCATCTCTAAGTCTTGGCTATTAGTGCAATTGCGGCTAAAGAAACTACAAGAACGCCGCCCGACGATCTCTCCAGAGGAATATGTCCAAGAATTAGCAGATATTCACCGAGATTTGATGAATCTAGGTGAGTGGTGGCGGGAAAGGGAAGATGAGGTATTTGGTTGAAAAAACTCATCGAATTGCTATCGTCCGATGGGCATAGGCTTGGCGACCAGTGCTGGTGTCTCAGGCTAAAGAAGGGCGTAGCGATCGCTAACTGAAGCCTGCCTTGAGAGAATAAACCTATGGCTTTTGCATGAGGTCACTATACTTAACGCCTTTCTGTGGATAGGGTTTGGGTCATCTAAGTCAGGATACGATGAATTAATAACACAGCCAGAGTTAAGATGAGCGCATTTTAAAAATCAGGACTTACGCAAAGCTTATACATATAGAGTTTTGTAGGGGCAATCCCCCTGTGGTTGCCATTACTATGTGGTGATGTGCGGCGAGTCCTGAAAATGAATGGTAAAGCAATCAGCGCGAATCTGCGCTCAATTCAGATGGAATTAACTGGTTGGTGTTGCAAGTAACAATGAATACCTGCCTGCCTCCCTCCCATTAGAATATATGTCAAAAGCGAAAAAGACCTCAGCCACACAAGATAATATTGACCCAAACCATCCGCAGTACTATTTCAACCGAGAACTCAGCTGGTTGGAGTTTAACAATCGAGTTTTGCATGAAGCGATCGATCCTCGGACGCCGCTACTAGAACGTCTGAAATTCATGGGGATTTTCAGCGCCAACTTCGACGAATACTTCATGGTGCGCGTCGCTGCTCTTAAGCAACAGGTGGAAGCAAAGGTGAGCCAGCTGACGCCCGATGGTCGGACGCCCAGCGACCAGCTAGAAGAGATTAGCGTGTCCGCACGACCCCTAGTAACGCAACAGAATCAACACTTTGAGAAGGCATTGCGACCCTTGATGACCGCGCAAGGCATTCATCTTCTAGACTACGTGGATTTGAACCAGGAACAGCGGGCTTACCTGCAAAACTATTTTGAAGAGCAAATTTTCCCAGTTCTGACCCCCTTGGCTGTTGATCCCAGCCATCCTTTTCCCTATATGTCCAACCTCAGCCTGAATCTGGCTGTGGTGGTCAAAGACCCGGACACGGGTGAAGAACTGTTTGCCAGGGTGAAAGTACCAAAAGTTTTACCTCGATTTTTGCCCTTACGGTTAGAATCCGGGCTGGGAAGTCGGTCGTCTGCACTCGAAGAGGAACGATTCCGGAATGAACGGCTGATTTGGATGGGTGTGCCCCTAGAACAGGTGATTGCCCATAATCTAGAGTCGCTGTTTCCGGGGATGAATATTCAGGAATATCACCCCTTCCGAATCACCCGCAATGCAGATTTGGAGGTGGAAGAGGATGAAGCCGACGATCTGATGCTGGCGATTGAGCAAGAACTGCGTAAACGTCGGGTGGGTGGTTCGGCGGTACGGATGGAAATTCAAGCTTCCATGCCCGAATCGGTGAAAGGGATGCTGAGGCGGGAACTGGGGCTGTTGGAGCGGGATGTTTACGAGGTGGACGGGCTATTGGGGCTGGCAGATTTGATGTACTTCATGCAATTGCCACTCCCGGAACTGAAAGATCCTGTGTGGACGCCAGGGATACCTCCACGCCTGCGACGCTTGAGCGAACCGGATCTGGATGAGGGAGAAGATATTTTCTCGGTAATTCGCACCGCAGATTTGATGGTTCACCATCCTTATCAATCTTTTGGGGGAACGGTACAGCGCTTCATTACCCAGGCGGCGATCGATCCAAATGTGCTGGCGATTAAAATGACCCTCTACCGAACATCGGGGGACTCGCCGATTCTCAATGCGCTAATTACAGCGGCTGAGCATGGCAAGCAGGTGGCGGTTCTGGTGGAACTGAAAGCCCGTTTTGATGAAGAGAATAATATCAACTGGGCACGTAAGTTAGAACAAGCGGGTGTTCATGTGGTCTATGGTTTGGTGGGTTTAAAGACGCACACCAAAGTGGTTTTGGTGGTACGCCGCGAAGAAAACCAGATTCGCCGGTATGTCCACATCGGCACGGGTAACTATAATCCCAAAACAGCTCGGATTTATACAGATTTGGGGCTGTTAAGCTGCCGCGAAGACTTGGGGGCGGATTTGACGGATTTATTTAATTACTTGACGGGTTATTCGCGGCAACGGTCTTACCGCAAGCTGTTGGTAGCCCCAGTGAATTGTCGCGATCGCTTTGTGAGTTTGATCCGCCGCGAGATAGAACATTGCCATCATGGCAAAAGCGGTCGAATTGTCGCCAAAATGAATTCCCTGACAGACCCCCAAATCATCGCTACGCTTTACGAAGCCAGCCTCGCTGGGGTAAAAATCGATTTGATTATACGCGGAATTTGCTGTTTGCGACCCGGTTTGGAAGGGGTGAGTGAAAATATCCGGGTAATTAGCGTTGTCGGGCGCTTTCTAGAACACTCGCGGATTTTTTACTTTCAAAATGCTGGCAGCGAGGAAGTTTATCTTGGCAGTGCTGATTGGATGCGCCGCAACTTGGATCGACGGGTGGAAGCGATCGCGCCAGTAGAAGATCCCGAAATTTCTAAAGATTTACAAGAAATCTTAGGCATTATGCTCGCAGATAACCGTCAAGCCTGGGATTTACAACCAGATGGTCGTTACATTCAACGTCACCCCAGTGAGAAGGAAAGAGAACAAAGTGCCCAGAAAATTTTGATGGAAATGGCACTGCAATAGATAAGTTGTAGGGGCAGTGCCTTGTGCCTGCCCCTACTTTTTCCTAATTATCCACGACCCCTACCACCGATTACCGCTCCCCCCCTTGCCAACTGCCCCAGACCGTCCGACACTGGTTTTGGGAGTTGACTGGCAATCGAGAGGTTTGAAGTGAAAAAAGTTCTAAGCATCATTCTCGGAGGTGGCGCTGGCACCCGCCTTTACCCACTGACCAAGCTGCGAGCTAAACCAGCCGTGCCTCTGGCAGGAAAGTATCGCCTAATCGATATTCCCGTCAGCAATTGCATTAACTCAGAGATTTACAAAATCTACGTCCTGACGCAATTTAATTCAGCTTCCCTCAATCGCCATATCGCCCGTGCCTACAGTTTTGCTGGCTTCACAGAAGGGTTTGTGGAGGTGCTAGCCGCCCAGCAAACGCCAGAAAACCCCAACTGGTTCCAAGGCACTGCCGATGCTGTCCGCCAGTATCTCTGGCTGTTGGATGAGTGGAACGTTGATGAGTACCTGATTTTGTCAGGAGATCATCTGTACCGCATGGACTATCGCCAGTTCGTGCAACGCCACCGCGACACCAATGCCGATATCACCCTCTCCGTTGTGCCAATGGATGAGCGACGGGCGTCCGATTTTGGCTTAATGAAAATTGATGACACCGGACGGGTGATCGATTTCAGCGAAAAGCCCAAAGGTGATGCTCTGAGGAGTATGCAAGTCGATACGACTACGCTGGGATTGAGTCCGGAAGAAGCGAAGAAAAATCCCTACATCGCCTCAATGGGGATTTATGTCTTCAAAAAAGAGGTGCTGATGCAGCTGCTGCAAAGTAACCAAGAGAGAACCGATTTTGGTAAGGAGATTATTCCGGCTTCGGCGCAGGATTTTAATGTCCAAGCTTATTTATTTAATGACTACTGGGAAGATATTGGAACGATGGAGTCGTTCTATGAAGCGAACCTGGCTCTCACCAGGCAACCGCAGCCGCCTTTTAGTTTCTACGATGAGGATGCTCCAATTTACACTCGCGCTCGTTACTTACCGCCCAGTAAGCTATTAGATTGTCAGATCACCGAGTCGATTATTGGGGAAGGCTGCATCCTGAAAGAATGTCGGATTGAGCATTCAGTTTTGGGAGTGCGATCGCGCATTGAATCTGGTTGCTTAATTGAAGACTCCCTGGTTATGGGTGCCGACTTATACCAACCCTTCGCCGAACGACAAGCTCACTGTGAAGACGGTAAAGTTCCCTTGGGGATTGGTTCAGGCACCCGGATTCGCCGCGCCATCATTGACAAAAACGCCCACATTGGTTGCAATGTGCAAATCATCAACAAAGACAGGATAGAAGAAGCCGAGCGCGAAAGCGAAGGTTTCTACATCCGCAGCGGCATTGTTGTGGTACTGAAAAATGCCTTGATTCCGGATGGAACCATCATTTAGGATGGGAATTAGTACGGGGAATTGTTAATTGGGAAAGAGTTTTAAATAGAGACGCGATTCGGGAGCATCCCGATGGCAGCAAATATACGCCCACAGGCTAGAAGCCTGGGGCTAGAAGAACGAAGCCTGACGAGAGCAGGCTTTGTTTGTTTAGCCGCGAATGCGAGTCGTCGGACATTTTTACTTCCCAACACCGAAACATGACTCGATTAATTCTCCTAATTGGGTTGCCCGGTAGCGGCAAATCTTCTCTGGCGCAACAGCTAGTAGCAGAATGCCCTCTGCATCGGCTGATTGCCACAGACGCTATCCGGGAACAACTTTTTGGGGATGAAGCGATTCAAGGGTCGTGGCTGTTGGTGTGGGGCGAGGTACAGCGCCAATTAAGCCAAGCCGTTGAGGAGAAAAGACAAGCGATTTACGACGCTACGAATGCGGCTCGTAAACATCGACGAGAAGCGATCGCCACTTCTCGCGATCGCGGTTTTACCCAGATTACCGGCTTGTGGCTAGATACGCCAGTGCAGGAATGTCTGGAAAGGAATCGATTGCGATCGCGCCAAGTCCCTGAAGAAGTCATTTTACAGATGCACCGACAACTGGTAGAAGCACCGCCGACCCTTGCTGATGGATTAGATCGCTTAATCCGTTATTCAGCAGCAAGTACGGAAATCGCGATCGCATCGGTGCGGACAAGCCGAACTCATATTCATTGACTGATTTGATACCCTAGCTCTGTGAAGGTAAAAAATAAAACTTAAACTAAATTTTTAGACGAGAGGAGGCAGGTTAATGGCTGCGACCGATTTTAAAGACTATTACGCCATCCTGGGAGTCAGTAAAACCGCCAGTGCCGATGAAATCAAAAAAGTCTACCGGCGACTGGCACGAAAGTACCACCCTGACATGAACCCTGGCAACAAAGAAGCTGAAGCTCGCTTCAAGGAAGTCAGCGAAGCCTACGAAGTGCTATCCGACCCAGAAAAACGTAAAAAGTACGATCAGTTCGGACAGTACTGGAAACAAGTCGGGGAAGGATCGCCCTATCCAGGCGGAGTTAACGTTGATTTTGGTGGCTTTGACTTTAGCCAGTACGGCAGTTTTGACGAATTTGTCAACGATCTACTGGGCGGCTTAGGGGGTGCCAGTGCCCGCCCTGGCAGTCGTGCTGGACGCCGCACCACTTATCGCACTTCCACAGGCTCCACTGGGTATACAGACTTTGGCGGGTATTCTGGCTTCGATCAGCAGCCTCCAGGAGCCGCCGATCGAGAAGCCGTCATCAAACTCAGCCTCTCAGAGGCTTTTCACGGCGTCCAGAAGCGTTTAGATTTAGGCAATGAAGCCATTGACGTTCGGATTCCCCCTGGCGCTAAACAAGGCAGTCGCATTCGCATCAAAGGCAAAGGCTCAGTCAGTCCATACACTCAGCAGCGGGGTGACTTGTACTTAACTGTGGAACTGCTGCCTCACTCGTTCTTCCAATTTGATGGCGATAATCTGGTCTGCGAAGTGCCGGTAACGCCAGATGAAGCCGTGTTGGGGGCACCCGTGGAAGTGCCGACGCCGGATGGTTCTGTCACCGTCAACGTTCCCCCTGGTGTCCGTTCGGGACAATCTCTGCGGCTGCGCGGCAAAGGCTGGCCCAACCCCAAAGGCGGACGTTCTGACCAGCTGGTGAAGATTCTGATTGTGACGCCGAAAGAACTTAGTCCGAACGAACGAGAATATTACGAGAAAATCCGGGAGAGCCGCACCTTCAATCCCCGCAGCAATTTGCCGCAGGTACGGCTGTAGACTTTATACAAGCTTCCCATCTGAACCCCACCCCCTGCCCCTTTCCCGCCAAGAGGCAGGGGGATTTGATTTAGGCAGGACTTACGCAAAGCTTATACATAGGGCTTGCTGAATAAGTCGGAAAAGATCACACTCTAGAGCTTGTCTGGCCGAAAAAAGGTGGTTAGGTGCAAGAAAAACAGCTAAAATAGCTCAAAACCCT
>NZ_JBYCCT010000087.1:0-57091 GCF_057473865.1 Coleofasciculus sp. H7-1 | reverse complement strand
TTCAATTCGATTACTAATTCATTATCTCAGATTTGGAGATGTTCCAATTCCCTATCAAAATCAAAGAAATCATTTTCGGCTCCCCTCTCGCATTCTCGCTCGCATCATACCCTAATTCAGCAACGCCAACGCTGCCAGTTTATTTCCGCTTTAGAAAAGATAGTCATGTTGATTTGACCTATTTTTTCTTCTGCGTCATAATTGCGTTAGATGACGCTAAATATAAAATTCAAAACCTCCCTTCCGTAATTCTTCTACACTATCCTGAACCGCCCAAACCATCCGCTCGATATCCTCATTTGTATGGGCTGTGGATAAGAAACCACCCCCGCCTCGGAGCATAATTCCCCTGTCGAGCAAGTGATAGTATAACAAGTCCAAAACACTTAAAGAAGTAGACTCTCCTGAAGAGGCAGCATTACCAGAAGAAGCAGGACCGAACAGGGAACCAAAATGTGCCATTCGGATAGGCATCTTCTCTGTTTCAAAGTAATTATTGATTGTTTCAACAAAGTGCGACGTACGTGAATTTAACTGCTCCTGTAGACTTGCTCCTTGAGTTTTGAGATGCTGAAGAACTACTTTCGCAGCAGCCATAGCTAGTGGATGCTTACAGAAAGTTCCGGCAAAAAATGTTGTTTTCGCTTGAGGATAAGATGAATCTCCGTAGTTCCAATTACCGCCATCAATACCATCCATATAATTAGCTTTGCCAGCAATGATTCCAATCGGCATCCCACCACCGACAATTTTTCCATAAGTTGCGATGTCAGCTTCAACGCCAAACCATGCTTGTGCGCCGCCTGGATGAATTCGGAATCCAGTAACCATTTCATCAAAGATTAAGGTTATTCCTAATTGTTGGGTTAAGTGCCTTAATTGTTGTAAATATTCTTTAGGTTGTAGAGCCAGCCTGCGAGATTGCACGGGTTCAACTAGCACAGCCGCTAATTCTTGATTATGCGATTTTATTACATCTAAAGATTGAGGATTTCCATAATCTAAAATCAAAACATCTTCAACAATATTATGCGGTATTCCTGAAAAAAGTGGCACGGTTTGTAGCTTTCCATCTACTCTTTTGGCTTTCGCTAATGCTTCATCAAAATGACCGTGATAAGAGCCTGAAAACATGGCGATTTTGTTACGACCTGTTGCAGCTCTTGCCAAGCGGATCGCCGTCATTACGGCTTCTGTGCCTGTATTGCTAAAAGTAACTCGCTCCATTCCTGTCAGTTCAGAAATTAGCTGGGCAACCTCACCGGCACACTCGGATTGAGGGCCAATTTGGATTCCTTGCTCAAGTTGCTCTTGCAAAGCTTCTTTGATAAAGAGTGGATTGTGACCAAAAAGATTGACCCCAAATCCCATCGTTACATCTATATATTCGTTTCCATCGACATCCCAAATTTTAGAGCCTTGGGAGCGTTTGGCAACAATAGAATAAAACATTTCCTTGAAAGGAAAACTGAACTCTACAAAGGTTTTGTTGTCAGCTAGAACTGGACGATAGGCTTGTGCGAGTTGTTTTGAAGTTTTTGTCCGCTTGGTGTAGCGTTCAATGAAGGTTTCTAAATGCTTTTGCTGACGGTAGGGGCTATTTGTAGATTCCGGTTGAATGGTTTGCATGATGAAATTTCCTTTTGTTAAAACTAACGTTTGCTTTCTGAAGCACCAATCATGTTCACTTAAAAGTCTTGCATTCTGGCAGAAATACCCTAATATTTTAGGCTGGGTTGAAGAACGAAACATAGCGATTGTTGGGTTGCACTATCGTTCAACCATTCCCTACAAATTAGCTAAATGAATTGTCAAATCCTCTTTCCTCTCTCTGCGGTCGTCACTCATTTAGGATGTCTGTATTCCAATTGGCTCTGGAGCCTTCAGAAATTTACTGCGAATGAGATATGAGAAGTAGGTACTGAGCAATTCCCTATTTACTGGCGGGCAAACAATAGAAGTTCCTTCCAGTCCAGCGAGTGTATTCTGGCAGTCAATATGGCGAATTACTAACTCACTAATCTTAGTTTGATGAGATTCGCTTTCCGAAAAAGTTGGCAGTAGCGGATATAGGGCATTATCGAGCGATCGCTCAGCCAAATTGCCTAATTCCGTTCGCCACTGTTCATCAGAAATTTGCCGCAGTGGATAGCCAAACGAGCAAATCAAATTAACCAGTTCGTTCCACTGGATAGGGTGGGGATTGACAAGGTGAAAAACCTTGCCCAAAGAAGCTTTCTGTCTTGATAAATGAACGATGGCTCGACTCGCATAGTCCGCAGAAATTAAATTCACCATCGTGTCACGCTTTGGGGCACTTCCGAGCTGAATGCAGCCTTTAATCATTCTGAAAGTATGATCGTCGGTATTGCAGACACCCGTTTGGCTGTGTCCTGAGATACGTCCGGGTCTGTAAATAGATATCGGAAGTCCTCGTTCGCCAGCAATCGTGACTAACTTTTCGGCAACCCATTTACTCTGGGTGTAGCCGCTAGCGATTCCCTTCAGGATAGCTTCGCTTACCGCTTCCCAATCATCAATACTGTCCTGTTCCCGAACGATTTGCAAACCCGAACCAGCAGCCGAGATGACGCCAATTGTGGAAATAAAATGCACTGGCTTAAGTTTAATTAAACTTGCCAATCTCAAAACTTCCTGAGTTCCCAGCACATTGGCAGGTTTGAGAGCAGAGTATGGATAAGTAAAATTAACTAATGCACCGTTGTGATAGATAACATCGATTAGACTTGCCATTTCTCGGAATTGCTCATCTGAAAGCCCCAACAACGGTAGAGATAAATCTCCTAAAATGGGGATAATTCGTGAGTTTAAACTTTCCTCCCAAAGCGAGTAAGATTCCAGGCTATTTTGTAGGCGTTTTTTCCCTGAATCTGCATTGCTAGCACGTACTAGACAATAGATATCTGCTGGCGTTTGTTGCAAAAGTTCGGAAAGTAAAAAAGCTCCTAAAAACCCGGTTGCTCCAGTTAAAAAGATGCAACTGGGTTCAGCCTCAAATCTAACCTCTCCCCCAACCCCTTCCATAGTATGGAAGGGGGTTGGGCGGTTAGGTATAGAATCAGGGCGAATTGTCGGATCTAAGACAGCTTCAGCGTTTAGATTTAAATTCGAGGCGGGAGAAACAAAAGGAATTACTCCCTGTTTCATTTCGATGCTTCTTGCTAAATCGGCGATGGTAGGAGCATCAAAAAAATCGCGTAAGGACAGTTCTATCTGGAAAGTTTCTCGCATTTTGGCAAGTAACTGAGGGATGAGTAAAGAGTGTCCCCCAAGGTCGAAGAAATTGTCATAAATCCCTACCTTTTCAAGTTTGAGAAGTTGAATCCAAATTCCAGCAAGTACCTCCTCAACGCCGTTGCGAGGAGCTACAAATGTATCTGCTACGGGTTTTATTGTCTCCGGTGCTGGCAATGCCGAACGGTCTATTTTGCCATTTGGGGTAAGCGGTAAAGCTTTCAAAACTACGAAAGCAGAAGGCACCATGTATTCCGGTAGTTTCTCTTTGAGGAAGGAACGCAGATTGTGAATTAGTGCTGAATTTGAAACGATATAAGCCACTAAACACTGTCCCAGTTCATCCTCTCGCAGCAAAACGATACTCTGGCGTACAGATGGATGTTGCGACAGTACCGCCTCAATTTCTCCTAGCTCAACGCGGAAACCCCGAATCTTTACCTGGTCGTCAATTCGTCCCACAAACTCAATGTTTCCATCTGGTAAATAACGAGCCAAGTCTCCAGTTTTGTAAAGGAGGGATTCAGACTTTTCCCCCAATCCCAAACCACCTCTCCCTAAGCCTCCCCTTGTAGGGGAGGGAAAAGGAATAAATTTTTTTGGCTGGGGAGGGGAGCAATTCTCCTGGGGGGTTAGGTTTTGATTAAACGGGTTCGCAATAAACTTTTGCGCTGTGAGTTCCGGTCGATTCAGATAACCTCGCGCCAAACCAGCACCGCCGATGTATAACTCACCCGGTACGCCAATTGGAACTGGCTGAAAATGAGCATCCAAGATATAAATCTGCGTGTTAGGGATTGGACGACCTAGAGGAACTGTTTCAGAAATACAATCCGCTTTCTGATGCTCTAACTGATAAGTAAGTACGCCTACTGTTGCTTCTGTGGGACCGTAATGATTGAAGATTTGGCAGCCGGAAGCTTGTTTTTGAATTGTCTCAATTAAATTCCAACTTAAAACTTCACCACCCAGAATTAATCGCTTTCTAGGTAAGATGTGCGCGGGATTAGAAGCTGTCAGTAAAGCAGATAGGTGAGAGGGAACAATTTTGAGACAATCAATCGGATGTTGTTGAAAGTAAGTTGCCAGTGCTTCTGGGTCAGTTGCGCGTTCTTGCGAGACTATATGAAGACACCCACCCGTACACAAAGCCGGGAAAACAACTGTATGACCTAAATCGGCGGCGAAGGTGGAAGCGATCGCATAACTGGCACCTGCTGGTAAATTTAGTCTGTTGATAATACCGTTGAGATAATTCAGCAGTTGTTGATGCTCAATCGCAACTCCTTTGGGTGTGCCAGTGGAACCGGAGGTGTAGATTACATAAGCGAGATTTGAGGGTTTTTGGATAGAATTTTGACTTTCGACTGGTATGGTTTCCCAATCTGTATCCAGACATAGGACTTTGGCGCTGTGTTGAGGAATTTCTAAAAACTGTTTCTGAGTTAACAATACTGGCACTTGAGCATCTTGCAACATCAAGGCGAGGCGTCCTGTTGGCATTACCGGATCTAGCGGTAGATATGCACCACCTGCTTTGAGAATGCCTAGCATTCCCATCACCATCTCTGGGGAACGTTCAACGCAAATAGCGACTACGACCTCTGGCTTAACTCCCAACTTTTGCAGGTGATACGCTATTTTGTTAGCACCCGCATTGAGTTCGCGGTAGGTCAGTTGTTGATTTTCAAATATAACGGCAATGTTGTCTGGGGTGCGTTCTGCTTGTTCTTCAAACAGTTGGTGGATGCACTTAATTTTGGGATAGTCAACTTGAGTGTTGTTGAATGCAACTAATAATTGGTGTCGAGAGCGATCGCTAAGTATATTTAACTGACTGATTGCAGTTTCTGGGTTGTTAGCAGCACTTTCCACTAAGGTATGAAATTGTTCTGCCAAGGATTGAATCGCCTCTATACCGATGATGCTGGCATCATAGTGAAACTTTGCACTCAGCGAATCATCCCGACACACGCAAGAGAGTTTTACTTTGAAGCGATCGCAGCAGACGTACTGCTGGTAAATCGAAAATGATAAATCGCCAGCAGAATACTTGTTTAGCTGTTCTTCAAACTCGAAACCAAAGGGAAAAATGGCTAAATCTGTATTCCTAATCTTTTCCCTACAGAAATATTCTTGCCACTTATCGGCATCGCTTACAGACTGCTGAACTTGCTGCACTAATTGACTAAATATTAAGCTATCTTCTAAATGAGTGCAAAGCGGTAAAAATTTGGCAAACAATCCTAGCGCTGGCTCTAATTCTTCATATTTTCGACCATTAAAAGCAGTGCTTACGATAATATCTGGCTGTCTAGTTAGTCGCCAAAGTAGGGTTTTCCAGCAAGCGAGTAAAACGGCTGAAATAGAAATATTGTATTTTTGCGCGATCGCTGTAATTTTGGCAACCAAATCTGGCTCAATCTGGTACTCAATAGAGTTGAGTTCAAAGTTAGCTGGTAAGCCAAGCAATTTATTCTCTAAAGGCAGCTTAAAATTAGCCAAGATAGAGAAATCTTGCTGCTTCCAGTATTCTTTACCCGTTAAATCATCCTCATCCTCAAGCAATTGATTCTGCCATTCCGAAAATTGTACATATTGCACAATTTCTTCCTCGGCTATTTCCTCACCTTGAAGACTGGCGGCATATCCTTGGCTAATTTCTTGTACCAAATTCTTCAATGTCCAACTGTCAGCGCAAAGGGAAGGCAAAGTGACAATTAAAAGATGTTTGTCATCTGACAGAGTAATTAGGGATGCACGCAACAGCGAACCAGCAGGTTCAGAAGTAGAAATTGAGCGCCTTTCTTCTTCAAGAATTCCCTCGATCTTGGCTTCTTGTTCCTGGGAATTACAGTTGCTTAGATTGATAGAATACCAAGAAGTTACGTGGATGCGATCGCTAACTACTTGGATTGGTATTTTTATCCCTGGTTCTCGATGGAAACTTGTCCGGAGAATTTCATGACGATTGGTAATTTGTTGCCAATTTTCTTCTAAAACTTCTATTTTAAGGTTTCCCTCTATCAAAATGGCACATTGAGCGCAATAAGCGGCGCTATCTTGTTGTAACACCCAAAGATATCTTTGCTGAGGAGATAACCGAAATCCATTAATTGTTTGCATTGTTCAAATTGCTCGTTTTTAATATTTTTCTTGTTTCCACTCACCAGCCAGGGGTTAAAACCGCCTAACATTTAAATTTTTCAGTCCGTTTTAACGGACTTAAGCTATTAGACGGGGAATAAATTCCCCGGCGGGACTTAAGCTATTAGACGGGGAATAAATTCCCCGGCGGGACGGCAACGTTCTTCGTCAGCCATCATTTCTCCCATAGCTACCACAATCTTCCGCGAACCTACAAATGGGTTGCGACTATGTGCAGCTAACATATTGTCCAGCATTAATATGTCTCCTTCCTGCCAAGGAAAACTAACAGATGCCTGTCGATAAACTTCTTGAATTTCTGCGATTACAGAATCTTCAATAGTAGTGCCATCTCCGTAATAGACATTGCGGGGCAGATTTTCTTCTCCAAATACAGATAATAAAGAGGTGCGGACTGCTGGATCTAAGCAGGAGACATGATGCAAGAAAATTTGATTAAAAAATACCGTTTCTCCCGTTTTTGGATGCTTAGATATCGCCGGACGAATCTGGCGAGTTCTCAAACCATTGTCTTCTTTCCACTCAAACTCGATTACAGCTTTCCGGCAATAATCTTCCACCACACTTTTGTCTGTCGTTCTAAAAAATTCTTGCCAGCTAACATCTAATCCGTCTGTATAGTTGCGGACGTACATAATTTGCTTTTGGGCAAATCTTTCTTTAAGTTGATTGAGTAGTTGGTAGACTTTGCGGCAGTCGATAATCGGGGTTTCTCCGCCTTGCTGTGCAGCTTTGACGCAGAAAAACCAAATTTTTAAAGGCCAACGGTGTAAATGCGAACTCTCGTTATGAAACAAGATAGATCGATCCGCAGGATAAGGAGTAGAACCGTAAACTTGCCCGCTAACTCCTTCGCGGGGTAAGTCTCCATATTCCCCGAATAATTGGGGACAAATGGCTTGGGCAAATTGCTCAAAAATGGAAACTAAAGGTTCGTTAAAGCCTCGAAATAAAATTGCTCCATGTTGTAATAACTTGGTTTGGATTAATTCTTGGTTGTTTTTTGCCCAGTCAACGATATCAACCTCGTTTACAGCAGGTTTGAGAATTAAGGGGAATGTTTCTCCCGGTTGGAGAGATTCGGTTTTGACTAATTCGCCTTTAGGTAGAGTAACGGCTTTGGGTTTGATGTTTTTGAACTTGCTGAAGTTACTTTTTTCGCGTTTGACTTCTTGCATAGCTTTTTGTTTCTTTTCAGCTTCGGTGAGGATTTCTAAACGATTGAGGCGAGTATCCGGCTGCGCGACAATGCTGTTGAGGAGGGTTTCAAAATGAGCTGAGAGGTGAGCGATCGCATCCGCATCAAATAAATCGGCGTTGTACTTCCAACTGCCAACAATGCCATCCTCTGTTTCTGACACAAATAGCACTAAATCAAATTTCGCTGTCCCGCCCTCTACTTCAATTGGGGTTAAAGTTAAGCTTGAAAACTCTAAAGTGGGAACGGGCGTATTCTGCATCACGAACAACACTTGAAACAGGGGAGTGCGGCTCAAATTCCTTTCAGGACGCAGTTCCTCTACCAACTTCTCAAAGGGCAAGTCTTGATGGACATAAGCTTTTAAAGTTATGTCGCGCACTCGCTTGAGCAATTCGCGGAAACTGGGGTTGCCACGCATATCAGTGCGTAAGACCAAAATGTTGACAAAGAAACCAATCAACGATTCAGTTTCAACTAGAGTGCGATTGGCGACATCGGTGCCAACAATGATGTCATCCTGATTGGTGTAGCGGTGCAGCAGCGTCTGAAAGGCTGCCAGCAGGGTCATGAAGAGAGTTACATTCTCTTGGCGACTGAGTACATTTAGTGCCTCAGATAGCTTTGGAGATAGCTCAAAGGATTGAATGGCAGCTTGAAAAGTAGAAGCATCCGGTTGTTTGGTGGGTAGTTTCATCTGGGGCGGGTTGTGACCTAACTGCTGCTTCCAGTAAGCAAGCTTGGCTTCCAAAACTTCCCCTTGCAGCCATTGTCGTTGCCAAACTGCATAGTCTGCGTACTGTATGGGCAATTTAGTCAGTGGCGAGGGTTTCCCGGCACAAAAGGCTTCGTAGAATGTCGCCACTTCCCGGATCAGTACCCCCATTGACCAGCCATCAGCGATGATGTGATGCAGGGTCAGCAGTACCGCATTCTCTGCCTCATCCAGTTGTAATAAAGTGACGCGCAGCAACGGCAATTGAGTGAGGTCGAAAGGTCGTTGCGCTTCCTCGGTGGCAAGTCGCAGCATCTCCGCTTCTCGTTCGGATGGTGGCAACTTTCGCAGGTCTATTACTGGCAGTTTAAAAGTAGCAGATGGGATAATTACCTGCACGGGTTGCCCTTCCACAGTGGCAAAGGTTGTCCGCAAAGCTTCGTGACGCTGGATAATCTCCTGAAAGCTTTGCTTTAGCGCTACGACATTGAGCGCACCTACCAGGCGCACTGCTGCGGGAATGTTATAGGCATCGCCCGAATTTAATTGGTCGAGGAACCACAGTCGCTGTTGAGCAAAGGAGAGGGGTAATTCTCCATCCCGCGAAACTGGCACTAGGGGCGGAGTTTGAAGACTTTGTTGGGCGCGACAAGCTTCGATACGTTCTGCCAAACCAGCTACTGTAGGCGACTCAAACAGATAGCGCAGGGGGAGTTCAACTTGAAAGGCTTCGCGGAGGCGAGAAATTACCTGAGTTGCCAACAGCGAGTGTCCGCCTAAGTCAAAGAAGCGATCGCGCATACCGACTTGCTGAAGACCTAGAACTTGAGTCCAAATCCCTGCTACAACTTCCTCAATGGCGGTGCGGGGAGCAATATAGGCGCTATCTAACTCTGGTCTGGCGGTGTCGGGTTCTGGCAATGCGCGACGGTCAATTTTTCCGTTGGGTGTTAAAGGAATTGCCTCTAGCAGTACAAAGGCAGAAGGCACCATGTAATTAGGCAACTTTTGCTTGAGAAATGAGCGCAGTTGTAAGGGTGTTGTTGCAGCTTCCTCTTGCTTCGGTACGACATAAGCAAGCAAATTGCGATCGCTAGAATTATCTCTGGCAATAACTACAGCTTGCTGCACTGCTGGATGTTGGCTCAGTACCGCTTCAATTTCGCCCAACTCAATCCGGAAGCCGCGAATCTTAACTTGGTGGTCGATGCGTCCCAAATATTCCAATTCACCATTCGGCAGATATCTCGCTAAATCTCCAGTTTTGTATAATAATTCCGACTTTTCTGACTTCTCTAAAAACGGATTGGGAATGAACTTCTGTGCTGTCAGTTCAGGTCGATTTAGGTAGCCTCTAGATAAACCTTTCCCGCCGATATACAGTTCACCCGTAACACCCACAGGGACAGGCTGTAGATAGCGGTCTAAGATGTAAACTTGCGTGTTGGCAATCGGACGACCGATGGAAATAGTGTCGCTACTCTCAACCGGATAGATAGTAGACCAGATAGTGGTTTCGGTGGGACCGTACAAGTTCCACAAGCGATCGCCTCGCACGAGCAATTGAGCGGCGAGTTGTCGAGGTAAGGCTTCGCCACCACAAAGGATTTTCAAGTTTTTGCTACCCTGCCATCCTGCTGTCAAAAGCAGTCGCCAAGTGGCAGGCGTTGCTTGCATGATGGTCGCCCCAGAATGGGTCAATGTTGTTAACAACTGTGCGCCGTCAGAGGCGATTTCACGGGTGACTACGACAACGCGAGATCCTACAGTTATTGGGAGGAATATTTCCAGCGCGGCAATATCAAAAGATAAGGAGGTAACAGCTAAGAAAATATCTCGCTCCGTTACTTCTAATTTCTGGCGTAGAGAAATTAGAAAATTGACTACACAGGTGTGGGAAATTTGTACGCCTTTGGGTCGTCCGGTTGAGCCGGAAGTGTAGATAACATAGGCTAAATTGGAAGGATTTTGAACTGAATTTTGACTATAGATTTGTTGAGTTTCCCAATCGCTGTCCAAATATACAATCTTGGCATTATGCGACGGTAGGGTATTTAACAGCCGTTTTTGGGTTAATAACACCGAAACTTGTGCATCTTCTAACATGAAAGCAAGGCGATCCGGCGGATAGGCTGGATCTAGTGGAAGGTAGGCTCCACCTGCTTTGAGAATAGCCAGCAATCCCACTACCATTTCTAGAGAACGTTCTACACAAATCCCCACTAAAACTTCTGGCTTCACGCCGAGTTTTTGTAGATGATGCGCTAGTTGATTCGCCTTAGCATTGAGTTCGGCGTAGGTAAGTTGTTGGTTTTCAAAAACGATAGCGATCGCGTCTGGTGTTCGTCCCACTTGTTCTTCAAACAACTCATGCAGACACCGATCCGGCGAGTCGTTCGTGTGAGTATTGTTCCACTCCACTAACAACTGATGCCGTTCGGGTTGCGTCAAAAATGTCAATGTAGAGATGGAGCGATCGCTATTTGCAACAATACTTTCTAACAACGTTTGAAAATGTCCTGCCATCCGCTGGACAGTGCTGGCATCAAATAAGTCTTTGTTGTATTCAAATACGCCTGTAAAACCTTCTGTTTCCTGGGATAAGTTGAGTACCAAATCGAATCTTGCCGTTTGGCTTTCCATCTCTTCAAGAGTGAGAGAAACCCCCGGCAATTCTAAAGTTTCTGTGGGAACATTCCGCAGAGCGAACAACACTTGAAACAGCGGGTTACGACTCATGTCTCGATCTGGCTGCAACACTTCTACCAGCTTCTCGAAGGAAAGATCCTGGTGGCTGTATGCTCCCAGCGCCACCTCGCGCACCCGTCCTAACAACTCCTTAAAAGTAGGATTATTCGATAAGTCGGTACGCAAAACTAAAGTATTCGCAAAAAAACCAATTAGTCCTTCAAATTCAGCCCGGTTGCGGTTGGCAATTGGCGAACCAACTAAAATATCTTCCTGTCCAGTGTAACGGTAAAGCAAGGTTTTGAACGCCGCGAGCAAAACGATGAATAAAGTCGCTCCTTGCTGCTGACCTAATTTAGTAAGTGCCTCAGTCAGCGCCTTGGACAAGACAAATTTTTCTTCTGCGCCTTGGAAGGTTTGCACCGCAGGTCGCGGTCGGTCTGTCGGCAAGTCTAATACAGGAAGATTGCCCCCCAATTGCTTTTTCCAATAAGCAATCTGGGCTTCTAAAACTTCTCCTTGTAGCCACTGTCGCTGCCAAACTGCAAAGTCTGCATATTGGATATTTAATTCAGGAAGGGGTCTAGAGACGTTGCGGGGTGTAGAGACGCGATTAATCGCGTCTCTACAAGCGAAAGCTTTATAAAAGGTAGCTAACTCTTGAATAAATATCCCCATTGACCACCCATCAGAAACGATGTGGTGCATCGTGAATAACACCACAAACTCAAATTCGCTTAGATGCAGTAAGCTAACTCGCAGCAAAGGTGCCTGTGTGAGGTCAAAGGGTTTTTGCGCTTCTGAGGTGGCTAATTGCCGTACTGCTTGCTCTCGTTCGGTGTTGGAAAGTTTCCGCAAATCGACGAGTGGAAGCGTTAATTTCAAATCTGGGGTAATGACTTGAACGGGTTGCCCATTCACTGTCGTGAAGGCAGTTCGCAAGACTTCGTGACGCTCGATAATTGCGTTGAGACTTTGTTCGAGAGCGATCGCATCCAACGTTCCCTCAACCCGCACAGCCGCAGGGATGTTATAGCTGGTATTTCCTGGCTCTAGTTGGTCAAAAAACCACAACCGCTGTTGGGCAAATGACAAGGGAAACGAGTTAGATTCCCGGTTTTGGCGTGGGATTTGGGTTGGTGCGCTTGGCTCTTTTTTCTGATTAAGCCGTTTGAGCAGCAACTCGCGTTTTTCTGGAGAAAGTCCGGCGATGCGATCGCTTAAATTACTCATTTGCCTACTCCTTCTTTTGCCAAAACTTCTCGGACTTCTTCCTCCGATATTTCATCTAACTCTGCTAACATCTGAGCCATCATTTCCTCATCGGTTTGTTCAGCTAGTTTTTGAGCGATCGCTACTGCTAAATCCGCGACAGTGGGAGAGTCGAAAAACTGCCGCAAAGGCAACTCGACATTAAAGGCATCGCGCAATCGGGAAATCACCTGAGTTGCTAGCAGCGAATGCCCTCCTAGCTCGAAAAAGTTGTCGTAAATGCCTACTTGTTCAATCCCGATGGCTTCAGCCCAAATTCCAGCTAATACCTCCTCAACACTGCTGCGGGGAGCAACAAATGTTCCTGCTAACTCTGGTCGAATCTGCTCAGGTGCTGGCATTTTTTCCCGATCCACTTTCCCGTTAGCAGTTAAAGGCAGAGTCTTTAAAATTACAAAAGCTGAAGGCATCATGTATTCCGACAACTTCGCTTTTACAAAAGAACGTAAGTCACTCATTAGATTTAATTGAGTGGATTCTCCTCTACTCGCCTGCTGCTGACTCAAAACCGAATAAGCAACTAGACGCTTATCACCAGGCACATCCTCACGAACTACAACCACAGCCTGTTCTACGGCTGGATGCTGCTTTAGCACCGCCTCAATTTCCCCTAGTTCGATACGGAAGCCCCTGATTTTTACCTGATGGTCAATTCGTCCCAGAAACTCAATGTTTCCATCAGGCAAATAGCGAGCCAAATCTCCAGTTTTATAAAGTTTTGAGTTGTAGAGACGCCAATTTATCGCGTTTCGGAGTTTTGAGTTGGGTGGAATATCTTTTAACTCAATACTCAAATCTGAAAACTCATACCTCTCTATGAAGGGGTTGGAAATGAATTTTTTTGCTGTTAGTTCCGGCTGATTTAAATAACCTCGCGCTAAACTTTCTCCACCAATGTAAATTTCACCAGACACACCAATTGGCACAGGCTGAAGATGATTATCCAGTATATAAATCTGGGTATTTGCTAGCGGACGACCGAGCGGAACTGTCTTTGAAACATTAGCTACATTCCCGCCTTCCACCTGATAAGTAAGTACGCCGACAGTTGTTTCTGTTGGCCCGTAGTGATTGAGAATGCGACAGGATGGAGCCAAGTTCTGGATTTTCTCAATCAAACCCCAACTAGATGCTTCTCCACCCAAAATTAATCGCTGACGAGGCAAAATAAATTCTGGTTGAGAGGATGCCAGTAAAGCCGATAAATGAGAAGGAACTATTTTGAGGCAATCAACTGGATGTTGTTGAAAATATTGCGATAGCGCTTCAGCATCGGCGGCGCGATCTTGGGAGATGATATGGAGACATCCTCCCGTACACAAAGAGGGGAATAAGACTGTATTTCCCAAGTCGGCAGCAAAGGTAGAAACCATTGCAAAACTGGCACCATTTGGAAGATTCAATCTTTCCAAAATGCCATTGAGATAGTTGAGAATTTGTCGGTGTTCAATGGCGACACCTTTGGGTATTCCGGTAGAGCCGGAGGTGTAAATTATATAGGCAAGATTCTCTGCTGTTGCAACTGGCTCTAAGTTGCGATCGCTCTCTTGTTGCATTTCCGACTCGGAATCTAAGCAGAAAACGGTAGCTGTTGAGTCGGGAAGGTTTGGGGCTAACTGTTGTTGCGTTAACAGCACCTTTGCCTGAGTATCTTGCAGGATGAACGCTAGACGATCCGGTGGCAAGGTGGGGTCTAGGGGGACATAAACTCCCCCAGCTTTCAGCACTCCCAACAGTCCAACAACCATCTCTAGGGAGCGTTCTAGATAAAGACCAACTAAAACTTCTGGTGCGACACCCAGCTTTCGCAAGGAATGAGCGAGTTGGTTAGCGCATTGATTTAACTGTTTATAAGTCAGATGTTCGTCTTCATAAACGAGCGCGATCGCGTCCGGCGTTCGTTCAACTTGTTGCTCAAATCGTTGATGTATTCCCTGAATTTGAGGAAAATCAATCTTTGTATTGTTGAACTCAATCAAAAGTTGCTGGCGTTCTACCTCGCTGAGAATTTTTAACTCACTAATTGCAACATCTGGAGTTTCGAGGACACTATCAACTAAAGTGCTAAATTGTCCGGCTAAACGCTGAATATCCGCTTCATCAAATAAGTTTGCGTCGTAGTGGAACTCGACACTCAAAGAGTTCTCCCGCTCAACGCCAGCAAGCTTAATCTTGAAGCGGTCAATACAGGTATAGTGCCGCTCAATTGAAAAGGTAACACCAGCAGCAAAATACTTTTCAACCCATTGATTAAATTCAAAACAAACTGGGAAAAAGGATGAATCAGCCGCTGCGCTCAAATCCCAGCTAAAGTATTCTTGCCATTGGTAAACTTCTTGTTGTGCTTGATGAACTTTTTGCAATAAATCACCAAACGAAAGCTTTGCTTCTAAATGACTTTGAATCGGTAAATATTTGGCAAACAATCCCAGCGCTGATTCTAACTCCTCGTATTTCCGTCCATCGAAAGCTGTCCCAATTACCAAATCTGATTGTTTGGTGAGTCGCCAAAGCAAAATTGTCCAAGAAGTAAGAAGGAATGACGGCACAGAGGTTCCATACTTACTAACTAATGCTGTTATTTTGGCTACTCGCTCGGTATTAATTGTTTGGGTAATCAATTGCGGTTGAAAGTTTGCTGGTTTTGAAACTATTTTTTCCAGGGGTAGCTCGATATTTAACAGTGCAGAAAAGTCTTGCTTTTGCCAATAGTTTCGTCCCGCTTCCGTGTCTTCTCCTTCCAGCAATTCGTTCTGCCATTCCGAGATGTCGGCATACTGCATGATTTCATCGTCGAGTTCCGTACCCAGACAACAAGCAGCGTATGTACGACTAATTTGTTTTGCTAAATTCTGTAAAGTTGCAGTATCGGCACAAAGAGCAGGTAAATTAATCAGCAAAATATGCTTCTGCTCTGACAGAGTAATTAAGGTTAACTGTAATAAGGAATCTCGATCCAAATTACAGTTTTGATTACTTATTTTGTTAAAAAGCGCTTCAAGTTGTATTTTTTGTTTTTGGATATTACTATGACTAAAATCAATAGATTGCCAGTTAATCGTGCTTTTCTCTGAAATAACTTGTAGGGGAATTGTCATTACCGATAGGCAACGAAAATGGGTGCGAAGGATTTCATGTTGATTGACAATTTGTTGCAGAGATGTTTTAAACATCTCTACATTGATAACCCCTTCAATTAAAAGATAGCACCTAGCTTGATAATCTTGATTTAAATCAAGTTTTTGCAACCCCCAAAGGCGCTTTTGTTGGGGAGAAATTTGGAATCCTTGAATGGTTTCACTGGGCATTTTTAAAACTTTATTTTTCATTTTTAAACCTCGTCTAGGCTGGATTAAATATGGCTACTGCTAAAAGGTTCAGCCATGCCTACAACAACTTGGCGCGAACCGACGAAGGGTGTTCTTCCGTGAGCAGTTAACATATTGTCGAGCATCAAAATATCTCCTGCTTGCCAAGGAAACATCACAGTTTCTTGGCGATAAGCAGAGCGAATTTCCTCTAAAACTTCGGGTTCAATGGGGGAACCATCCCCGTAATAAGTGTTGTAGGGAAGCTCAATTTCCGAAAATGCTAACATTGCTTGACGAATTTTTGCTTCTAGAGTTGATACGTGAAAGAAAGCTGCATGATTAAACCAAACTGTTTCGCCCGTTTTCGGATGGTTAACTACCGCCGGACGAATTTGGCGAGTTCGCAGCTTGTCGCCTTCTTTCCACTCCATCTCAATGTCATTCTCATGGCAGTATGCTTCGACAACGGTTTTATCTGAAGTTTGAAACGCTTTTTGCCAGGGAAGTCCGAGTCCAGCGCCAAAGTTGCGAACGTACATCACTTCTTTTTGGAGAAAGCGATCGCGTATTTGCAAAGGAATGCGATCGCATACTTTCCGAATATCCGCAATTGGCGTTTCTCCACCTTGTTCCGCAGGTTTTACGCAGTGAAAGTAAACTTTTAAAGGCCATGTATTGGCGTAGGAAAGTTCGCTGTGAAGAAAGATATTTTGGTCGGCTGGATAGTCGGTGGAAGTATAAATATGGTCTTTCACCAGAGTGCGCGGTGACGAACCCTCTTGATACGGTAAAAATTTACCATCAGAAGTGGCTTTGACGAACTGCTCGAATACTTCAATGCCATTAATTTTGAAGTTGCGGAAGAGTATTCCCCCGGACTTGGGAAGTTGAGTTTCCATGAATAAACGATTATTTTGCGCCCAACTAATTAAGTCCAAGCCGTCTACCATTGGTTCGATAACGAGCGGTAGTTGGTTAGGTTGCAGGGGTGCTACTTTAATCAATTCACCTTCAGAGATAGTAATTGATTTTCTTTGGGCAGTCCCTACTTTTTTAAGGCTGAGTTTAGGAGATTTTGGGGTGTTCATTAGACCTCTTACAAAAGTGTGCTTTTTCCGTAATAACGCCAGGAATTTAAATTCCTGGCTCATAGCCAAAGTCGGTTGAAACCGACTAAATATTAGATGTGTTAGTCCGTTTTGACGGATTTCTGCTTAAGCTGTAGAAATTGATTTTCGGGCGTTTCTAGCCGTGCATTGCCTTGCGTTTAACTCGCTTTAACTTTTGCAGGCTAGTTTGTGCGAGTTCTTTTTCTTGGGCGATTTGCTGTTGTTGTTCTGCTTGCGCGATCGCGCAAGCAAGTTGTTCTAATCTAATGTCTGGTTGTGCCACGGCTTGTCGCAGAATCGCTTCTAAATGTCCGACGATTCGAGCAATGGTTGTGGCATCAAATAACTCGGCTTTGTACTCTAATGAGCCTTTTAAACCTGCGGTTGTCTCCGTTAAACCAAATCTTAAGTCGTATCGCGCAATACCGCTGTAAAAATTAACCGAACTAAGCGTTAATTTCGGCAGCTTTACGTCTGGAATTGGGGCATTTTCCAGTGCGAACCATACCTTAAATAAGGGAAATTCACTTTGTTTTCGGTTGGGTTGCAGCACCTCCACCAGCTTTTCAAAGGGCAAATCTTGGTGAGCATAAGCGCCTAAAGTGACTTCGCGCACCCGTGCTAGTAACTCTCGAAAGCTGGGATTTCCAGATAAATCAGTGCGGAGAACTAAAGTATTGACAAAGAATCCAATGAGTGTTTCTAGTTCAACGCGATCGCGATTGGCAATAGGCGAACCGATGAGTATATCTTCCTGTCCCGTGTGAGCGTAGAGCAAGGTTTTGAACGCCGCCAAAAGCGTCATAAATAAGGTTACTTTCTCCCGCTGACTGAAAGCTTGAATTGCATCGCTCAAATCCTTGGGGAAAGCAAAATAATGGATGGCACCTCGATTTGACTGAACAGCGGATCTAGAGCGATCGCTTAGTATTTCTAATGGTAAATTGCCGCCTAATTGTTGTTTCCAATAACTTAAATGCTTTTCCAGCACCTCTCCCTGGAGATATTGCCGCTGCCAAACCGCAAAATCAGCATATTGAATTGGTAATTCAGGTAGCAAAGAAATTTCCCCAGTCGTAAAAGCTTTGTAGAGTTCAGTCACTTCTTGCAGCAGCACCCCAATTGACCACAAATCGAAGATGATATGGTGCAAAACTAGAACTAAAATATGTTCTTCCTCACCGAGTTGCAGCAGTTGCATCCGAAACAGCGGTGCTTGAGTTAAATCGAAGGGTTTTAATGCTGCTTCAGCAATTAATTGTTGAATTTTCTCTTCTCGATCCGCCTCTGAAAATGCTTGCAAGTCGATAACAGGAAATGTCACTGTCATAGTAGGAGCAATTTCTTGAATCGGTTGCCCTTCCATCACGAAACTGGTGCGTAATATTTCGTGTCGCCGCACAATTTCGTTAAAACTTTGCTCTAGCGCCGCAACGTCTAATTGTCCTACCAGGCGAACTGGTGCCGGAATGTTATAGTCAGGCGAACCTGGTTCTAGCTGTTCGAGAAACCACAGTCGTTGTTGAGCAAAAGATAGCGGTAGTGGCTGATTGCGGGAAACCCGCGAAATGGAAATAGAATCTAAACTTTGTTTTGCTTGCTGAGTTGAGGAAATTACTTCAGCTAATTCCGCAACAGTGGGTGACTCAAATAAAGTCCGTAGCGGTAATTCGACTTGGAAAGTTTCTCGCAACCGGGAAGTTACTTGTGTAGCGAGTAGCGAGTGACCGCCTAATTCAAAGAAGTTATCAGAGCAACCTACCTGCTGTAGATTTAGAATTTGGGCATAGATATCGGCAACTGCTTGTTCAATTGGTGTACGTGGCGCAACAAATGTTTTTTCAAGATAAGGGTGTATTTGACTAAGGGTATTTAGCAACCGCCTATCGATTTTACCATTAGGAGTTAGCGGCAATTCTTCCAGCAGGATAAAGTTAGAAGGCACCATATATTCCGGCAGCTTCTCTTGCAAGTAATCACGCAGTTGAGGCACCAATTCACGAGTTAGTTTTCCTTGCAGCGGATTATTCGCATAATTTTTCCAAGGTTTTGCTTTGCCACTTGTTTCCAAAAAGCCTGGAACTTTGTCTGGAGATGCCAAGGTTTTCTGCACAAACACTATATCGTAATGTTCGCCCGAATAATTAAGGTGAATGCAGTAAGATAAGTCTTGACCTAGAGCCAGAATATCTTCAGGTTCAATCCCATATTCCGTATCGCTTTCTCGCAGGAATTTTCGCAAGTTTGCAACAGTTTCTCCTCCATCGGTTTCAGCTAGCAATTCTAAATTTTTCATCTCAGCTACGAGACGCGCATTAGGAATTTCCGTAATTCCTAAAATCTCTGGGTTGGTTTCTTCCAGTAACTGATGAATCTTGTCAAGAGTCAATTTTTTATTCTGCCAATTCAGCCAAGTAAAATCTTGTATACAATCGACTTTAGCACCGACTCGAAGAATCACATCGTAGCGAAACTTTGTCAATTCATTCTGGTATTTACCTCGTTTCGGTTGAATTTGGACGTGACTAATTTTGGAAAATTCCTGCTTCAGGGCTGTGAAAAATGCCGAGTCGATAATTAGTTCCTGTTCTTGTTGTAAGCGTTTTTGAATCCGCTGCCGTAATTCAGTTATGGAAAGGTTAGAAGGAGCTTGGTGCAGTTGTACAGAAGCATGAAAAGCTTCTAATAGTGGCAGGCTACGCACATCCCCCACAAAAATATAACCTCCTGGTTTTACAGCATTGATAGCACCTTCTAAGACGCGCAACAAGTAATCTGTGCTGGGGAAATACTGAATTACGGAGTTAATAATTACCGCGTCAAATGCACCCGCTTCTATTCCCTCAAAGTTATCCGCCATTCGTCTATCTAGCGCTACCTGGGGCAGGTTTTCCGTTGTTAATTGCTGCCGAACATAGTCAAGTGCAGATTGAGAGAAGTCGGTGCCCAAGTAATGGGAGCAATAAGGTGCAATCCCAAACAAAAGTAGACCCAATCCACAACCAATTTCAAGAACGCGGGAGGGTTTTAAGGCGAGAATTTGCTGAACGGTGTAGTCAACCCACATCCGCATTTCTTCGGCTGGAATTGGTAAGCCTGTATAACTACTATTCCAACCACTAATATTCAAAGTGTCTTCCTGAATATTGGAATTTTGGTGATAAGTCTTTTCAAAGACTGTTTCCCATTCCGATACCTGCTCAGAATACCATTGTGTTTTTGGCAATTTACCTGAATCTTGAGGAAGTTGTTTTGTTGTCAAATAAGCAACGAGGCGAGGCGTATTCAAATCTTCCTCTTGAGCCAAGACAACGGTTTGATCAACGACTGGATGCTGCGCTAATGTCGCCTCAATTTCCCCAAGTTCGATGCGGAATCCTCGGATTTTCACTTGATGGTCAATTCTACCTAAAAATTCTAGGTTTCCGTCAGGAAGATAACGAACTAAATCTCCAGTTTTGTAGAGGCGGAACCTCTCCCCCAACCCCTCCCCTGCTAGGGGAGGGGAGCAATTCTCATCGTTCCTTGCAAGGGAAAGATGTTGGGGGGTTAGGTTTTTATTAAATGGGTTAGCAATAAACTTCTGTGCTGTCAGTTCTGGACGATTGAGATAACCTCGCGCCAGTCCTGCACCACCAATATAGAGTTCGCCAGCAACGCCGATGGGGACAGGTTGTAGAGTGTTATCCAATACATAGACTTGTGTATTGGCAATCGGACGACCAATTGGTGGAGTTCCTTGGCTACCGCGTTCGATTAAGGCGTATGTTGAGTAGGTAGTATCTTCGGAAGGGCCGTAGAGATTAAATACTTGCTGGATGTGGTTAAGCTGATAGAGTTGCTGTACCAGATTATTTGGCAGGGGTTCGCCAGCGAGATTAACCGTGCGGACTGAAGCGGGGATGGCGTTATCTCGGAGTAAGGAAGCGATCGCACTTGGCACAGTATTAATTAATGTCACTCGCTCCGCTGCTGGTAAAATCGGCAAATACAAGGCGTTTTCAGCCAAGATAACCGTACCACCGCAGCTTAAGGGAACAAAAATTTCAAAAACTGACAAGTCGAAGCAGATAGAAGTAGAAGCCAAAACCCCAGCTAAATCCGCTGCTGTAAACACTGTTTTTGCCCAATCAATTAGAGCAACAGTATTGTAATGTGCGATCGCCACCCCTTTCGGTTTGCCAGTAGAACCAGAAGTATAAATGATGTAGGCGAGGTTATCTGCGCTTATTTGAGTGACAGGATTTTCTGGGTTTTCCTGAGCAATAATTTCCCAATCTGAGTCTAGAGATACAACCTTAGCATTGTGTTTCGGAAGACTCTCAATGAGTTGCTGTTGCGTCAACAATACCGATGCTTGCGTATCCTCTAACATGAACGCCAATCGTTCTTGGGGATACTTGGGATCTAGCGGCACATAAGCATCACCCGCTTTGAGAATACCCAAAAGTCCAATCACCATTTCCAAAGAGCGTTCCATACAAACGCCAACCAAAACTTCTGGTTTCACGCCGAGTTTTGGCAGGTAATGTGCTAGTTGGTTGGCTCGATTGTTGAGTTCGGCGTAGGTAAGTTGTTGGTTATCAAAAATTACCGCAACCGCATCCGGTGTTTGTTCTACCTGTTGTTCAAATAACTGGTGAATGCATTGCCTAATTGGGGATTGAGTCGGGTAGCTATACTCTTGGGTTAACCTCTCCCCCTCTCCTGCAATGAGAGGGGAGTCATGCTCCCTCTGCCCTCGCAGGGAAGGGGGTTGGGGGGTTAGGTTTGCCACACAATATTGAGTTTGGTTAAACTCCACCAACAACTGATAACGCTCTGCTGCGGTCAAAATTGGCAAGTCAGCAAGACGCTGATTAGGATTAGCCGCAATGCTTTCCAGCAATGTTTGGAAATGCCCTAGCATCCGAGTAATTGTAGCGGCATCAAAACGGCGATCGTCGTACAAAATTCTGAGCGACAACTCCGCTCCCGTTCCTGCCATGATCGTTAGGGGATAATTTGTCTTCTCAAAAACCTGCAAATTGTATATCTTTAGGTTCTGATTTTCTTCCCATTGTTCCGGTTCAACGGGATAGTTTTCTAAGGTGACGATGCTCTCAAAGAAAGATACGTTGGCAGGAATTTCACTCCAGCCCTGAATTTTGACGAGAGGACTGTACTCGTACTGACGCATCTCTGCTTGTTGAGCTTGGAAACTATTTAACCAGGGCAAAAGTTGGGCTTCGGGATTGACATATACCCGCATCGGCAAAGTGTTGACAAACATCCCGACAATGGATTCTACCCCTACTAAATCTGTCGGACGCCCAGAAGAAATTGCCCCAAAGACGACATCCTGTTCGCCGCTATAACGACTCAGAAGGATAGCCCAAGCACCTTGTACTAAGGTGTTAATCGTTAAGCGATGCTGTCGTGCTAAAGATTCCAGAGTAGCGCTGACAGCCTGCGATAGCTTAATTTGCAGCTCGTTCTCGTTCTTTTCTAGAGCCTGGTTGTGCAAAGTCCGATCTAGCCCTAGAGGAGTCGGCGCGGTAAAGCCTTGCAGTGTCTTTTTCCAGAATGCTTCCGCTTTCGACAAGTCTTGCTGTTGGAGCCAGGTAATGTACTCCCGGAAGGGGCGGGGGCGTTCTAGGTGTAAGTCTTGACCTTGGCAGAAGGCTTGATAAAAGGCGTAAACTTCTTTAAATACCAGGGGACCCGACCAGCCATCTAAAAGGATGTGGTGATGGCTCCAAACCACTTGATACGCATCATTTGCCAATTGGATCAAGGCGAGACGCATCAGGGGGGCTTGGGAAAGGTCGAAATCGCGATCGCGATCTGCCTGCAAAAACATTTCTAACCGTTCTGCTTGCAACTCCCGCGAAATTTGCCGCCAATCTTGTTCCTCCCAAATCAGTTCAGCTTGACGGTAAACCACTTGATAAGGCTTTTCCAAATCTTGCCAAAAGAAGGCAGTCCGCAAAATCGAATGTCTGTCGATTACGCTTTGCCAAGCTTGCTTGAACGCCAAGGCATTAAAATCTCCTTGCACCGTCCAGCTATACTGCTCGAAATACATTCCCGATTCTGGGGCATACAGCGTATGGAACAGCAACCCCTGCTGCATCGGTGAAAGTTCGTAGATGTCTTCCAGATTTTCAACTTTCATGGCGGCTGCCTTTTTTGGATTGACTAATTTGGGCTAGCAACTTATCGAAGTCGCTGGTACTAGCTTTGGCGGCGATAAAGTCTGAGGGAGTGTAGCCGCCTGCTTCTGGGGATTGACAGTGGGCAATAAGCGATCGCAATGCCTCTATGTAACCCTCAGCCAGTCTCTGCACCGTTGCAAGGCGATGTACCGCTTCGCTAAAACTCCATTCCAGGCGCAGTTGACCAACTGCAACTAATCCATTAATTTCTAATAGATACGCTCGACTTCCTCTTGGGCTATAAAGATTTCCAGTAGATTCGGAAGCTATTTTAAATAGCGAGGATGGCGGTAAACTTTGGTCGAATTGACCGAGATAGTTGAAAGTCACTTCGGCTTGAGGCAATGCTTTTAGTGCCAAGGCGACTTCTTCGCTGCTGAGGTAGCGCAACACACCATAGCCAAAGCCACGATTGGGAATCCGACGCAGTTGTTCTTTAACTGCTTTTAAAGCCTCTCCGGGTTGGCTATTTTTACCCACCAGCAACACGGGAAAAACTGAAGTAAACCAGCCTACAGTGCGCGATAAATCAAGTGATTCAGAGAACGTCTCTCGTCCATGTCCCTCTAGATCCACCAGAACCGAATCCATCCCCGTCCATTGCGAAAAAGCTTGTCCCAAAGCGGTTAGTAACACATCATTTATTTGGGTGTTATAAATTTTGGGAACTTCTTGTAATAAAGCTTGAGTTTCTTCTTGGCTCAAGCTGACGGATACGGTTTGAGCCGTAGCCATTGTATTGATTCCGTTAGCATCTACGGGTAAGCGAGAAATCGGTTTTTGCAATTCTGTCAGCCAGTAATTTAGTTCTAGCTTTAATGCGGCTGAATGTGCATATTCTTGGAGTTGTTCAGACCACTTTTTAAATGAAGTTGTTTTAGCTGGAAGCTGAATTAATTCACCTCGCCTGATTTGTTCGTAACTTGTCTGCAAATCTTCTAGTAATATTCGCCAAGAAACCCCGTCAACAACTAAGTGATGGATGACAATCAGCAAACGGTTCGGTTGATTCGCTCCAAGGTTAAATAAAGCAACCCGAATTAGCAACCCCTCGGATAAATTTAAGCTGGCTTGGAGTTCATTAGCAGTATTTTCAATCGCTCGTTTTTGTTCGGTTTCTGGCAGCTTAGAAAAATCAAATTTGATAACGTGTGAGCGTAGGTTGGGTTGAGCGACGAAACCCAACTCAGAAGGCTTGTTGGGTTTCGTTACCTCAACCCAACCTACTGTATCTACTTCATCAACGTCAGCGTAAAACTGTTGCCAACCGGATGCATCCTTGACAAAACGTAATCGAAGTGAATCGTGATGCTTCAGTAATGCCTGTACCGCCTTTTCTAACTTAGTGATATCCAGGTGTTGCCTAGTTTCTAACAAAACTGCCTGGTTCCAGTGGTGAGCATTGAGTAGATTTTGTTCAAAGAACCATTGCTGAATTGGTGTCAAAAGTACCGAGCCAGTTACGATACCTTGTTCGGCTTGAATTGTCGTCTGCGTTGTACCTGCTACTGTTGCTAACTCTGCGATTGTTTGATATTGAAAAATTTGTTTTGGACTTAGCTGAAGTCCAGCATCGCGCGCTTTAGATATTACCTGAAGACTCAGGATAGAATCTCCACCTAACTCGAAGAAGTTATCGTGAATGCCAATTTTCTCAACTCCCAAAACCTGCGACCAAACTCTCGCCAGAACTTCTTCCCTTGTGGTTTGAGGTGCGGTGTAAGCTGCTTCGACTTGGGAACGGGTTTGATCTGGAACAGGAAGCGTAGGACGGAGTCCTTGCCCTAGGCATCGCCTATCTAATTTACCATTAGGTGTTAGTGGTAAAGCCTCCAACAACACAAAAGCCGATGGCACCATATAATGCGGTAGTTTTTCCTTTAGAAAACTACGCAATTCTTTGATTAATCCTGAATCCTGTAGGGGTACGCTGCTGTGCGCCTCTTTAAATTCAAAATTGCTAATATTGCTCACTATATAAGCAATTAAGCGTTTATTTTCTGCCTTGTTTTCGCCAGCTAAAACTACCGTTTCACGCACAGCAGGGTGTTGACTTAACACTCCTTCAACCTCTCCCAATTCGATACGGTAGCCCCGAATTTTTACTTGATAGTCAATTCTGCCAAGATACTCAATATTGCCATCAGGTAGGAACCGCGCCAAATCTCCAGTTTTGTATATAAAACTTACGCCTTCTTCTCTTCCTTCTCTGCGCTCTCTGCGCCTCTGCGGTTCGTTACTAAAAGGGTTAGAAATAAACTTCTCTTGTGTCAACTCAGGACGGTTGAGATAACCCCGCGCCAAGCCAGCACCACCAACGTACAATTCGCCAGGAATTCCAATAGGTAACGGCTGTAGATGCGAGTCTAAAATGTAAAGCTGAGTGTTGGCAAAGGGACGCCCAATCGGTACTAACTGCTCACTAGATAAAGTAGCCGTTCCTTCAAAATAAGAACTATCAATCGTGGCTTCTGTCAAGCCAAACGAGTTAATCAGTCGCGTCTGACTTCCACAAAATTGGCGGAATTTTTCATACTCTCGCACATACCAACTATCAGAGCCACAAATTAGCAGCCTCATAAAATCGAGACGTTTTTTGTTGTCTTCCACATATTGAACTAAGCTCCTCAAAACAACTGGAACAAATTCGGCACAATTAACCTTTTCCTGGAGCATCAATTCATAAAGCTTTGGTGGTTCTAGCAATAATTCGCGGGGACACAGAACCAACTTTCCACCAGAACATAAGGCACGAACTAAGTCTCCTGTAAATACATCAAAGGAGAAATTCGCCATCTGAAGGTGACAACTTTGTGCAGCGCGAAGTTGATAAGTTTCTTCCCAAGCCAAATAGATATTAACCAGGCTGCTATGCTGAATCATCACTCCTTTAGCTTTGCCAGTAGAACCGGAGGTATAGATGATATATGCCAGGTTCTCGGCAGTTATTTTGGAGAGGGGATTATGGATGCTATTTTGTGAAATTGCTTCCCAATCTGCATCCAGACACACAACTTTTGCTTCGTGTTGAGGCAGACTATTTAAAAACCGATGTTGAGTTAGCAACACGGGTACTTGGGTATCTGATAACATGAAAGCCAAGCGCTCTGGAGGATAGGCAGGGTCTAGCGGTACATAAGCGCCACCCGCTTTGAGAATGCCCAAAATTCCGATAATCATCTCTAGGGAGCGTTCTACACAGATGCCTACCAAAACTTCTGGTTTTACCCCTAGTTTTTGCAAGTGATGCGCTAGTTGATTCGCCTTAGCATTGAGTTCTGCATAAGTTAGTTGCTGGTTCTCAAATACGACAGCAACAGCATCCGGTGTCTTCTCTACCTGCGCTTCAAATAACTGATGAATGCAGAGATTTGTAGGATAATTCGCTTGGGTGTCATTCCAGTCAACTAATAACTGATGCTGTTCGGTTTCTGTCAGTAATGGCAAATGTGATAGGGAGCGATCGCAATCAGCAACAATTCCTTCCAGCAGGGTTTGGAAATGCCCCACCATGCGAGTAATAGTGGTAGTGTCGAATAGGTCGGTATTGTATTCAAACGAGCCAATCAGTTCTTCTCCCCGTTCGACCATATCTAAGCTCAAATCGAACTGTGCGGTGCCGCTGTCCGCTTCTAAGGGAGTTAGGGTTAGTCCCGACACCAGCTGCATCGCTGGCATGGGAGCGTTGTTAAGCGCAAACCACACCTGAAATAGGGGATTTTGGCTCAAATCCCGCTCTGGTTGCAGTTCTTCTACTAGCTTTTCAAAGGGCAAATCTTGGTGATCATAAGCACCTAAAGCTATTTTCTGAACTCGATTTAGTAACTCTCGGAAAGTGGGATTGCCACTGAGATCTGTTCGCAGCACTAAGGTATTGACAAACAACCCGATTAATCCTTCTACTTCCGCTCGATTGCGATTAGCGATCGCAGTCCCCACAATCAGGTCATCTTGGTTTGTGTAACGGTGTGCTAGCGTCTGGAATGCCGCCAGCATTGTCATAAACAAAGTGACACCCGTTTGCTGACTTAGCGATTTGAGCGCTGCTGTTAAAGTCTTGGAGAGGGTGAAGAATTGTTTTCTACCTGTGTAAGACTGAATAGCAGGTCGAGGGCGATCGCTTGGCAGTTGCAGCACTGGCAGAGAACCACTCAACTGTTGTTTCCAGTAATTGAGCTGAGTTTCTAAAACTTTCCCCTGAAGCCAGTCGCGCTGCCAAACGGCAAAGTCTGCATATTGAATCGGAAGTTCCGGTAGCGGGGAGGAGTTGCTATTAGAAAAGGCTTCATAAAGTGCTGCCATTTCTCGCAGAAACACTCCCAAAGACCAACCATCCGAGATGATATGGTGCATGGTGAGTAGCAACACATGATCTGCTTCATTCAGTCGTAGCAGCGTCACTCGCCACAGAGGAACTTGCGTTAAATCAAAAGGTTGTTGAATCTCTGCATTTGCTCTTGCGGAAATCTCAGCTTCTCGCTCAGTTGTTGGTAGCGCTGTTAAATTTACAATCGGCAAGTTTAGAGTCAAGCTGGCTCGGATAACTTGCACTGGTTGACCATCTTCAACTGCAAATGTCGTCCGCAAAGCTTCATGACGTTGCACCATTTCATTGAGACTTTGTTCCAATGCGGCAACATTAAGTCTCCCTGTGAGGCGGACAGCGGCAGGAATGTTATAAAAAGGACTGCCTGGTTCAAATTGATCCAGAAACCACAATCTCGCTTGTGCAAAAGAAGTTGGAAGAACGAAAATATCGTCTTCTGAAGAATTCACAGCATTGTCAATATCTGTGGAATAGTCCCAGGAAGAATGCAGTGTCATCGTTTACTCTCCCTTTTTTAATTGATTGTGGAAACCGCGACGAGCCGTTCTGGAAATTGGCTTAATCGCTGCTTCCTGAGCATCAGCGTTACTCTCTTTAGTTTGAGCAATGCTTTCGGCAATTCCAGCAATAGTTGGCAACTCAAATAGATTTCGCAAAGGAATTTCTACTTGAAATGTACGGCGCACTTTAGAAATTAGTTGAGTCGCTACTAAAGAGTTACCGCCAAGCTCAAAGAAGTTGTCGTGAATGCCTACCTGCTTAAGGTCGAGAACTTCAGTCCAAAGTTGCGCTAGCTTTTCTTCAACCGGGTTACGGGGAGCTATATAAGCAACTGCCGATGACGGTATATTTTCTGGTGCAGGTAATGCTCGACGATCGATTTTGCCATTCGCCGTTAAAGGTAACGCCTCTAAAAACATGAAGGCGGATGGCACCATATAACTCGGCAGTTTCTGTTTCAAGAAGCCGCGTAGATCGTGAATGCTGGATGCTTGTTCTTTGGGAACAACGTAAGCGACTAAACGCTTGTCACCGGGGTTATCCTCCCGCAGCAAAACCACCGTCTCTCGGATGGCTGAATATTGCATCAGCGCTGCTTCAATTTCTCCCAGTTCGATGCGAAAACCCCGCAGTTTTACTTGATTGTCAATTCTGCCGAGAAACTCAATGTTTCCATCAGGTAGATAACGCGCTAAATCTCCAGTTTTGTATAGGCGGAACCTCTCCCCCAACCCCTCCCCTGATAGGGGAGGGGAGCAATTCTCCCCCTTCCCTTGTAGGGAAGGGGGCTGGGGGGTTAGGTTTTTAAATGGATTCGGAATCAACTTCTCCCCTGGTAGGGGAGGGGAGCAATTCTCCCCATTCCCTTGTAGGGAAGGGGGCTGGGGGGTTAGGTTTTTAAATGGATTCGGAATAAACTTCTCTGCTGTCAATTCAGGACGATTGAGATAGCCTCGCGCTAAGCCAACACCGCCGATGTGGAGTTCACCAGGCACACCAACTGGAACGGGTTGCAGGTGTCGATCGAGGATATAAAGTTGAGTATTAGCGATCGCGCGACCAATCGGAACGCTTGTTAATTTACTTTCTGGATTACAAGCCCAATAAGTGACATCAATTGCCGCTTCTGTCGGGCCATAAAGATTGTGTAATTCCGCGTCCATCCGGGCAAAAAAGCGTTGTTGCAGTTCGTAAGATAAAGCCTCACCACTACAGATCGCTCGTTTGAGACATTGACATTTTTCTAATCCTGGTTCTTCTAGAAAAACCTGAAGCATTGGCGGCACAAAATGAATGGTGGTGATTTGCTCTTGGGCAATCAGATCCACTAAATAAGCACTATCTTGATGTCCTCCGAGTCGAGCCACAACTAGACAAGATCCGGTTAACAAAGGCAAGAAGAATTCCCAAACGGAAACATCAAAGCTGAAGGGCGTTTTCTGTAAAACTCGGTCTGTTTCTGTTAGTTGATAAGTATCCTGCATCCACAGTAAACGATTGCAGATACCGCGATGGGTATTCATTGCCCCTTTAGGAATTCCTGTGGAACCAGAGGTATAAATAACGTAAGCTAAATTTTCCGCAGTCACACCGCTAGGAGGATTTTCTAAGCTCTCTTGGGCAAGGCTTTCCCAATCTGAATCGAGGCATAAAACTTGAGCATTATGTTTGGGAATATTTTCGACTAAATGCTGTTGAGTTAACAGCACAGTTACTTGAGCATCTGACAGCATGAAAGCTAGGCGGTCTTGGGGATAAGACGGATCGAGAGGAACATAAGCTCCACCTGCTTTGAGAATGCCAAGTAATCCCACCACCATTTCTAGGCAGCGTTCCATACAAATGCCAACCAAAACTTCTGGTTTTACGCCTAGCTTTTGCAAGCGATGCGCTACTTGGTTAGCTTGTTGATTTAATTGCCGATAAGTTAATTCTTTGCCTTCAAAAACGACTGCGATATTGTCAGGGGTTTTCTCTACCTGAGCGGTAAATAATTGATGGAGACACGCATCTTTTGGGTAATTAAGCTGAGTATTATTCCACTCTACAAGTAACTGATGTTGTTCCTTCGCAGAAATTAGAGTTGATAACTCATAACGTGCCGAAGGTTGGTTTGCCATGACTTCAAGAGTCTTAGCGTAATATCCCCGAATCGCCTCTGTTTCTTCTTGAGAAAATGATGCTTGATATTCCAGCTTGATTTGGACGCGATCGCTAACCGGATTCAAGACAAAATTAGCAATTAAAGCAAAGTTTGTCTCTTCAAAAAACGCCGCGTCTAATATCTCAATATTTTTTAATCCTAGAACACTTTCATAAACATGAAAATGTGTAAAGTTAAAAGCCGTTTCAAAAAGCAATTGCCTGTCTAACACTTTCTGCAATGGCAGGGGATAGCGACGAAAAGGTAGTAATTCCCGTTCAGAGGCAAAGGTTTGTTTTACCAAGTCTATCCAGGTTCCTCCTGGCAATTCTTGGCAAAATGGTAGCGTGTTTAGGAAAAGTCCTAGAACCTTTTCACCATCTTTTTTTTCGAGTCTGCCATTGGATACTAAGCCAGTTAAAACTGCTGATTGACCGCTTAACAAACTTAATACTCGCAGATGTGCTGCTAGGAGAACACTTTTTAGGGGAACGCCTGCGGATTCAGCGAGTTCTTTTAAACCTGCGGAAGTCTCAGAGGAGAGGAAAAGTTCTTGCGTGCATGACTTCTTTTGATGGGTTTCTTGAGCCGGAGGAAACCAGCGAGGCAGTTTAGAAATGGTGCTGTTTTTTAACTTTTCGCTCCAAAAGCTGCGACATTCCTCGGATGCGATCGCTTGACGTTCTAAAGATACAAAATCTCGGAAATTACTAACAGGTGATGGCGAAACTGCCAGAGTTTGTTTGCCTTCCAGCAAGGCAGAATACTGTTGAAACAACTCGGAGAATAAAGAAGCTACACTCCAGCCGTCGAGAATAGCATGGTGGAAGCTGAGAGTGAGTTGAAATGTTGCCTCACTGCGGCGATGTACCTGAAATTTCAGCAGAGGAGGACGAGTCCAATCAAAGTTTCGGCTTTTTTCGATTTCAAACCAGTTAGTGAGTGCGTCTGCTTGTTCAGAATGACGCCAATCCTCTACTTGCAGAGGAACTTCAACTGTTTGATGAATGAGTTGTAGCGGTTCTTTGAAGGTAGTTAAGTCGAAGCAGGTGCGTAACACTGCATGACGACTGATTAGATATTTGATGGTTGTTCGCAAAGCTTCCAGGTCAAAAGTTGCTTGCACCTGGAAGCTTACAATGTCGTGATAAACTGCTGTTTCTGGGCTGTATTCGCTATGGAATAGCATCCCTGCTTGCAACTTGGTGAGGGGATAGGCGTCCTCGATTCCATTAGGTAATTTTTGACTATCTGCTTCGGAAATGAGGCTAAAAGGTGCAACGGAAGCAGTCTTTTCAATTTCACTCGCTTCTAGATATGGTGCTAATTCGGAAATCGTCTGATATTGGAATAGTTGTTGTAGAGAGAAGTTTAAGCCTCGGTTTTGCACAAGCGATCGCACTTGTATACTCCGAATCGAATCACCGCCCAAAGCAAAGAAGTTGTCGTGGATGCCAACTTGCTCCAGTTTGAGAACTTCGCGCCAAATTTCTGCCAAAACCTGCTCTGCGGGCGTTCTAGGTGCCACAAAAGCATCATCTAAGTTTGGTCTGGCTATCCCCGGAGATGGCAATTTTTGACGATCTATCTTTCCGTTGGGAGTTAGCGGTAAAAACTCTAAAGTGACAAAGGCAGATGGGATCGAATACTCTGGCAGTTGCTGTTGTAAGTAAGAGCGCAATTCGCTAACTGTGGGGACTGCTGCTGACTTAGGAACAACATAAGCCACCAATTTAGGTCCCGGTTCATCTTCCCGAATTAGCACCACCACGTCTCGAATTTGGGGGTGCTGTGCTAATACCGATTCAATTTCTTCTAGTTCAATCCGAAAGCCTCTTAGCTTGACTTGGCGATCGCATCTTCCCAGATATTCAATCGTGCCATCAGCTTGGTAACGCGCCAAATCCCCCGTTTTATATAGGCGAGACCTCTCCCCCAACCCCTCCCCTACCACGAGAGGAGAGCAATTTTCTCCCTCCACTACCACGAGAGAGAAGCAATTCTCCCCCTTCCCTTGTAGGGAAGGGGGTTGGGGGGTTAGGTTCTTAAACGGATTAGGAATAAACTTCTGTGCTGTCAATTCTGGACGATTTAGATAACCCCGCGCCACTCCTGCACCGCCGATATGTAGCTCACCAATCACGCCAATCGGGACAGGTTGCAGATTCCGATCCAAAATATAAAGTTGAGTATTCGCAATCGGACGACCAATCGGGATCGATCCAGATTCATGCTTGCCTAGAGGAACTTGATAAATGCAGCATCCCACAACAGTTTCTGTAGGACCATATTCATTTACCAATACAGTCTCAGGAGCAAATTTTTGCCAAAATGCAATGCTTTGAGCTAAAAGATTTTCGCCGCCAATAATAAAGGCTTTGGTTCGACCCGCCACTTCTTCAGGTGTTAACTGATGGCGCAGCAAATCCAACTGAGCCGGGGTAATTTTAACTAAACTAAAGTCACCACCCTGCCGCAGTGCGATACCCAAAGCCTCGATACCCTGTTCAGGCAGCAAGATTACCCGATTTCCCACTAATAAAGGTGAAAATAACCCGGTAATCGTCATATCGAAGCTAAGGGAAGAGTGAACCGGAGCGCCTTTCCCGGTTTCGACTGCGTAAGCTTGCGAACACCAACTTAAGTAGTTCACCAGTCCTCGATGGGGAATCAAGGTTCCTTTTGGCTTACCCGTGGAACCGGAAGTATAGATGACGTAGGCGAGGTTATCGGCGTTAACTTCACTCGATGGACTTTCTACATTTTCTTGGGAAATGCAATCCCAGTCTGCATCTAAACAAATAACTTTAGCGGTGTGGTGAGGTAGCTTTTCTATTAAATGCTGTTGAGTTAACAACACGGGCATCTGAGCGTCTGACAGCATGAAAGATAGGCGCTCTTGGGGATAGGATGGGTCTAACGGCACGTAAGCTCCTCCTGCCTTGAGAATGCCGATGAGTCCGACCATCATCTCCAAAGAGCGTTCTACACAAATGCCAACGAGAGATTCGGTTGATATCCCCTTTTTTTGCAGGTAATGCGCCAGTTGGTTCGCACGTTCATTTAACTGTTTGTAGGTGAGATATTGATCTTCAAATGTGAGAGCGATCGCGAAGCGTGCGCTTAGCGCAATCGCATCCGGCGTCTTCTCCACCTGCTGTTCAAATAACTGATGAAAGCAGCTATCGGCGGGGTAATCAGTCTGAGTCTGATTCCACTCCACCAACAACTGATATCTTTCAGCAGCTGTCAATAAGGGCAAATCTGACAAACGGCGATCGGGATTCGCCACAATGCCTTCCAGCAGCGTTTGAAAATGCCCCAGCATCCGAGTAATCGTAGCGGCATCGAACAAGTCAGTGTTGTACTCCAACGATCCTGTCAGTCCTTGCTCGGTATCCGTTATCTCTAGCGTCAAATCAAACTTGGCGGTGCCAGTTTCTACCTCCACAAGACTCAAACTCAGACCTGGGAGCTGCAAGGCTGTTTTGGGGGCAGTGTGGAGGGCAAACATCACCTGGAATAGGGGTGTATAACTGCGATCGCGACTTGGCTGTAGTTCCTCTACCAGCTTTTCAAAGGGCAGATCCTGGTGAGCATAAGCTTGTAGCGCCACTTCGCGCACCCTCGCCAGCAATTCTTGAAAACTCATGTTTTCAGACAGCAGCGTGCGTAAAACCAGCGTGTTGACAAAGAAACCAATCAGAGGCTCAGTTTCCCTCTGGCTACGATTGGTCATGGGAGTGCCAATCGAGATGTCTTGCTGCCCCGTATAGCGGTAAAGCAGCGTCTTAAAAGCCGCTAATAGCGTCATAAACAGCGTACTTTCTGACTGCTGACTCAACGCCCTCAGCGATAAGGCAAGCGGTTGAGAAATGGTGAAAAATTGCCTAGCGCCCCTAAAAGTATTAACAGTTGGTCGCGGTCTATTTGTAGGCAGTTCCAAAATTGGGGAAGCACCCGTTAATTGCTGCTTCCAGTAGTTAAGCTGAGTTTCTAGAATTTCTCCCACAAGCCACTGTCGTTGCCATGCAGCAAAGTCGGCATACTGAATCGGAAGCTCAGGTAATGGTGAGGGCTTGCCTTGACAAATCGCTTCATACAATGCAGCCAATTCTTGAATAATCACACCACGAGACCAACCATCAGAAACGATGTGGTGCATCGCGAACAACATCAGGTGTTCTGTCTCACTCAGCTGCAACAGCTTCACTCGCAGTAGTGGTTCCTGTGATAGGTCAAAAGGACGTTGAGCTTCCTCCTTTTTCGCATCTTCCAACAACTGCTGTTGTTTGCTTTCAGGCAAGTTACGTAAATCGATTACGGGCAGATTCAACGTCAAACCTGAAAATTTTTCCTGTACAGGTTGTCCCCCCACCGCAATAAAACGGGTTTGTAGAACTTCGTGTCGTTGCCGAATTTGATTCAGGCTTTGTTCCAGTGCTTTTACATTTAAAAGTCCTGTCAATTCTATGGCGATGGGGATGTTGTAAATAGGGCTATCTGGCTCTAGTTGATGAATAATCCACAGCCGTTGCTGATGAAAAGATAAAGGCAACGAGTTGGAATCTTTTCGTTGAGGAATTGATTGAGTTTTAACAGAAGTAAAACCCTTTTGTTTGAGTCGCAGTTCCAGTAGCGCCCGTTGTTCCGGAGATAAAGCAGCAATTCTTTGAGAAATATTATTCATAATTAATTACTCCATAAAAGCTTAGTGCTAGAGAAAGACGTGAGAGTATATAGCACAATACGGTTTATTGTAGGTTGGGTTGAGGAACGAAACCCAACACGCATAAGCATTTGTTGGGTTTCGTTCCTCAACCCAACCTACAACTACAACTATTCTTAAGTGAGCTGTATTGGTATATAGCAATCTTAAACAACTTGTAAAATCTTCCATTTCTCTTCCTTCGCGGTTCCTTAATAAAGAGCCGGTTCAAAAATTAGAGATGACGGCTCTAATCTTTTTGATTACTAACGAAAGCTTGCTTGTGATTCTTTAGCAACCAGTGCTTGTATTTCATCCAAGGAGAGATTTTCTACCTCTGCTAATAGCTGCTCAATCTCAGCAATTTGTTCGGGTTTGGGCTGTTTTTCGGCAATTGCAGTAGCGATTTCCGCGACTGTAGAAGTTTCAAAAAGCAGAGTACGCAGCGGTAATTCCACTTGGAAAGTTTCACGCAGTCGGGAAATCGTTTGTACAGCCAGTAAAGAGTGTCCGCCTAACTCAAAGAAGTTGTCGTAAATTCCTATTTTTTCAATTCCTATCAGTTCTTGCCAGATATTGGCGATACCTTGCTCAATCTGATTGCGAGGAGCAACATAAGCATTTGCTTGCAGGTGTCTGGGATGTCTAGTTGTCGATAATTGGCTAAAATTATCTAATTTTTGAGCGGGATAACTCGATGAAGTAAAGTTAGAACTTTGCTCAATGATATCTGATAAATCTTGCGTTGAAATGATAACTTGAGGAAGAGAATTTTCCAGAATTCGGCTCAATATATCTACGGCTTCTGCGGGTAAAAGCCCATTTTTTAGACTTTCTTCTCGCCACTTTTTGAGCTGTTCAGGAACGGCAGTATTTACCGCCATGCCGACTTCTTGCCACGCATCCCAGTTGATTGAGATTGTGCGACCATTAAAAGTATTGCAGTGAGCAAAAGCATCTAAAAAGGCATTGGCAGCACTATAGTCTACCTGTCCAAATCCGCCTTGGATTGAGCTAAGGGATGAAGAGAGAACCACGAAGTCTAAATTGACATCTTTGAGGAGATCGTTTAACACCAAAGTTCCCATCACTTTGGGAGCAAAAACACTCTCAACAATTTCTGGTGTTTTGAGTTGAATCATGCCACCACCAGCAACTCCAGCGGCGTGGATAACCCCGTGAATCTCACCAAAACGTTCTAGGGATTGCGCGATCGCATTCTGCATTTGTTCATAATTCGCAACATCGGCAGCGAATACCAGTACCTCAGCTCCTAATGCTTCTAACTCCTGCAATTTCTGAATCTTAATAGTGGTAGGATCGAGCGCATCATGAGTGGCGATCCATTGCTGCCACTGCTCTTTTGTAGGCAGTGCAGAACGTCCGATTAGAATCAGCTTGGCTTGTACTGTCTTGGCAAGATATTCGGCTAAGACTAAGCCCATCCCTCCCATGCCACCTGTGATGAGATATACTCCCCCTTGTCGTAACCGGGTTTGGCTGGCTTTTTCTAGCGGGACTGGCTCAAATGTCTGAACCCAGCGATGATTGCCACGATAGGCAATCATTAAGTCTTTTGAATCTGCCCTTAGTTCTGCTATCAGTTGCTTTACTAAGTTGTTGGTTCCTGATGCCGATATCGCCACATCAACTTGACGACAATTAATGTGAGGATACTCTTGAGGAATGACTTTGCATGAACCGATGATTGTTGCTTTTTCAGGACACAATGGCTCATCGCCAGTAATGTCATAAAGATTGTTACTGGCAACTAGAAGTTGAATAGAATTGCTAACTGGTTGTTGTCCTAACGCTGGTGCTAAATAAATCAGACTGTAGAAACCGAGATTTTGGCTGGTTTCAAAAGACTGAGGCGGTGATTGGGTGATACTCCAGAGATGCGCGATCGCATTCGGGGTTTTTCCTTGTTCCCGCACGGCTCGAATCAAGGCGTGATAGTCATCCTGGCAAGCTGGATTAATCGTGTAAGTATTGCTATCAAGTTGCTTAAATTGCTCTCCAACCCGAACAGAAATCGCATCCTGTCCAGTTTGTTGCAATCGTTGGACGATTTGAGAACCTATCCCACACTCATCAACAAAAACCAGGTAGCAAGCAGACGGAATCTCTCTAGTTTTTACCAAGGGAATTTGTTTCCAAGAAGGAACATAAAACCAGTCAGTAATATTCGATTTCCCTAGCTTGCTTTCACCTGTACGGGTTGCTGGGACTTGGGTTTGGGGTTCAATCCAGTAACGCTGACGTTCAAACGGGTAAGTCGGTAAAGGCACGCGGTGACGTTGTTCGCCAGCATAAAAACCAGACCAATTCACCGCAACTCCTGCTAGCCAAAGCCGCCCTAAGATATTGAGTAAAAAGGCGATATCTGAGTTTTGCTCTTGGGGATGGCGTAACGAAGGTAATACCACTTGCCCGATTTCTTGATGGGAATGCTGTTTGACAAGGGTACACAAACTACGCCCCGGACCAACTTCTAAGAAGATGCGATTTGGCTGTTGCAGTAAGGTAGAGATTCCCTCAAGAAAGCGTACTGTCTGCCGTAAATGCGTCGCCCAGTAATTGGGATTTGTGGCTTCTTCTGCTGTAATCCAAGTTCCCGTAACATTGGAGATAAAGGGAATCTGAGGAGGATTCAATTTAACTTTTTTCACTTCCTCAATGAATGGCTCCAATATGGACTCCATCATCTGAGAATGAAAGGCATGAGAAGTATGCAAACGCCGACACTCGACACCTTTCGCAGTGAGTTGCGCTTCAATTGCGTCTACAGCGTCAAGGGTTCCGGAAACGACACACAAAGAAGGGGCGTTACTGGCGGCTAAAGATAAATTCTCATTCAGTAGACTTTGAATTTCCGCTTCTGGCAATGAAACGGCAAGCATCGCCCCGGCTGGCATTTGCTGCATCAGTCGCCCACGAATCGCCACCAAAGCTAAAGCGTCTTCAACAGACATGACACCCGCAAGGCAAGCCGCTACATATTCGCCAATGCTATGACCTAGCATCGCTTGGGGAGAAATGCCCCACGACATCCACAACTGAGCTAAGGCATACTCAATTACAAACAATGCGGGTTGAGCAAAGCAAGTTTGTTTGAGTTTTTCTGCGACTGCTTCAGGATGAGGCGGGTTGGGATAAAGTAGCGATCGCAAATCCATCCCGATATCAGGTTGAAGAAGGTAGGCGCAGCGGTCTACTTGTTGGCTAAATATCGGCTCAGTCTGGTACAGTTCCCGCCCCATATCCACATACTGCGCTCCTTGTCCGGGAAACAGGAAGGCGATGGAGCGCTCAGCAGGCTCTTGGAAGTGAGTGAAAACTTTTTGGGTACCTGGGGTTTCCAATCGGGTTGCTAACTCCTCAACAGTCTGGCAAACCCAGATCCGGCGATGTTCAAAAGCCCGACGACCCACTTGGAGAGTGTAAGCAACATCCGCCAAATTGAGATCGGGATGCTTCTTAAGGTGAGCTGCCAAATTTGCCGTAGCCGTCTCTAGCGCCGATTCTGTTTTGGCGGAAAGCACCAACAATTGCCACGGACGAGAAGTTCCAGACACTGCCATCGGGGGTTCTTCGAGAACGACATGGGCGTTGGTGCCACCAATCCCCAAAGAACTGACTCCGGCGCGGCGCGGGGTTGAACTTGCCTTCCATTCCGTCAGCTGGGTATTGACGTAAAAGGGACTATTGGCAAAATCAATCTCAGGATTTGGCTGTTGAAAATTTAGGCTGGGTGGAATTAACTTGTGTTTTAGTGCCAAAACCGTCTTAATTAGTCCCGTGACACCTGCTGCTGCATCCAGATGACCGATGTTGGTTTTGACGGAACCGATGGCACAGAAATTCTTTTTCTCGGTATTGGCACGAAAAACGTGGGAAAGTGCGGTAATTTCAATCGGATCGCCTAAGACGGTTCCAGTGCCGTGAGTTTCGATATAGGAGACAGTTTCCGGATCGACTCCTGCTAGCGCCAGTGCTTCTGCGATCGCGTCTGCTTGTCCGTTGACGCTGGGTGCTGTATACCCGACTTTCTGGGAACCATCGTTATTGATGGCTGAACCTTTAATTACCGCGTGAATGCGATCGCCATCTGCGATCGCATCCGCCAATCTTTTTAAAACTACAACTCCCACACCATTGCCAATAATCGTTCCCTGTGCATCAGCATCAAAGGCGCGGCAATGACCATCAGGAGATAAAATTCCCCCTTCTTGATATAAATAACCTGTTTTTTGCGGCACCCGAATCGAAACTCCACCCGCCAATGCCATATCGCATTGATAATTTAATAAACTTTGGCAAGCCAGAGTTGTAGCAACTAATGAAGTGGAACAAGCTGTTTGAACGGTCAGGCTTGGCCCTTTGAGATTTAATTTGTAAGAAACGCGGCTAGTGAGGAAATCTTTATCGTTGCCAATCAATTTTTGGAAACTGTCCGCCGACCCGATGCAATCGCGATTTAAATTAAAAGATAAATAATTATTCAGGCTGGCACCTGCATAAACGCCGATTCGACTTTCACATCTTTGGGTGTCGTAACCAGCATTTTCCAGCGCCTCCCAAGCACATTCTAAAAAGATCCGGTGTTGCGGATCGGTCATTTCCGCTTCTTTTGGATTGAAGCCAAAGAAGGAAGCATCAAAAAACTCGATATCTTCTAATACGGCACCAGCTTTTACATGATTGGGATCGTTGAGTAACTCTGGGGCGATTTCAGAAGCTGTTAATTCTTCATTGGTGAAGACCGAAATTGATTCGATTCCATCGCGTAAATTTCGCCAAAATTCTTCGATATTCTTAGCACCGGGAAAGCGTCCGCTCATGCCGATAATGGCAATACCTTCCAGAGAATCGTAACTTGTAGCGCTACCCATGAATCTTTCTACCTTGCTTGCTCAATAGTTCTTTTTGGCGATTGATAGCCTCTATTTGCTTTTGAGCGCGAAGCACACTATCGCGTCCCGCTTCGCTAACGCGCATCTCTTCAAAAGCAGGCTGTTGTTGTTGGCTTAAATATTGCGCCAGCGAATAAATAGTTGGGTTTTGAAATAGAGTGACTACTGATATCTCTCGGTTCAAAACTGTCTGTAGTTTGTGATTCACCCGAAGCATCAGTAATGAATGTCCACCGATATCAAAGAAATTGTCGTGAATGCCGACTTTCTCTAAGTTCAGTACCGTTTGCCAAACAGTCGCGATAGTTTTTTCAATCTCCGATTGGGGAGGTTGATAAACTGCTGCTAATAAACGCAGATTTTCCGGAACAGGTAAGGCGCGACGATTGACTTTTCCATTCGGTGTCAGCGGCAAAGTGTCTAGAAATACGAAAGTCGAAGGCACCATGTATTCAGGAAGAGTTTGTTTTAAGCGATCGCGCAATTCATTAATCGAAACTTCAGCATCCTGATTCGGAACTACATAAGCGACTAATCGGCGATCGTTGGGCATATCTTCTTTAGCAATCACCACCGTTTCTCGCACCTGTGGATGTTGTCCCAGCACCGCCTCAATTTCCCCTAGTTCGATACGGAAACCCCGAATTTTTACTTGATGGTCAATTCTTCCCAAAAATTCAATGTTTCCATCTGGCAAATAGCGTGCTAAATCTCCGGTTTTGTAAAGGCGGAACCTCTCCCCCAACCCCTCTCGATCCCCCCTTGCCCCCCTTAAAAAGGGGGGATCGAGAGGGGCTTCCGGCTCCCCCTGCCCTCGTAGGGAAGGGGGCTGGGGGGTTAGGTCTTTCAAGCTAAACCTCTCCCCCAACCCCTCTCGATCCCCCCTTGCCCCCCTTAAAAAGGGGGGATCGAGAGGGGCTTCCGGCTCCCCCTGCCCTGGTAGGGAAGGGGGCTGGGGGGTTAGGTCTTTCAAGGGATTAGCAATAAACCTCTCTTGGGTTAACTCTGGTTGATTCAGATAACCTCTAGCCAAACCAAAACCGCCAATATGCAACTCTCCCGGAACTCCAATCGGAACAGGTTGCAAATGCGAATCTAATAAATATATCTGTGTATTGGCAATCGGGCGACCGATGGGAACAATTCGCCTTTTGCTGTGACGCTGACAAGCCCAAAAAGTAACATCAATTGCTGCTTCGGTCGGACCATAGAGATTATGTAGTTCTGCTGCATCCAGACGTGCGAAAAAGCGTTCTTGTAAATCAAAAGGCAGTGCTTCGCCGCTACAAAAGACACGCTTGAGACTGTTACATTTTTCTAGCCCCGGCTCCTCTAAAAATACTTGCAGCATTGAGGGGACGAAGTGCAGTGTAGTAATTTGTTGCTGGGCAATCAGCCGGAGTAAATAACCGCTATCTTGATGACCCCCTGGTTTGGCTAAAACGAGACTAGCGCCCGTTAACAAAGGCAAGAAAAATTCCCAAACTGACACATCAAAGCTGAACGGAGTCTTTTGTAAAACTCGGTCGGTTGCTGTTAATTGGTAGGTGTCCTGCATCCAGAGCAAGCGATTGTTTAACCCCAGGTGGGTGTTCATCGCTCCCTTAGGCTTTCCTGTGGAACCAGAGGTGTAAATTACATAAGCTAGGTTCTCTGGTGTAGCGGATGAAGCTGGGTTTTCTGTACACTCTTGGGTAATTGTTTCCCAGTCGGTATCTAAACAGATGACTTTCGCTTGATGTTGTTGAGAACGTAGGTTGGGTTGAGGTAACGAAACCCAACAAGCCTCCTGAGTTTGGTTTCGCTTATGCTCAACCAAACCTACTATGTCTTTAACCAAATGTTGTTGAGTCAAAAGCAGTGAAACTTGGGCATCTGCTAACATGAACGCTAAGCGTTCTTGAGGATACTTGGGATCTAGTGGCAGGTAAGCGCCACCCGCTTTGAGAATACCCAAAAGAGCGACTACCATTTCTAGCGATCGCTCTATGCATATGCCAACTAGAACATCTGGTTGCACACCTAGCTGTTGCAGGTGGTGCGCTAACTGGTTCGCTCGGTTATTTAACTCGCGGTAAGTTAGAGACTCGATTAATCCTGTCTCTACATTGTCGAAGATTAAGGCAACAGCATCCGGTGTCTTTTCTACCTGCTGCTCAAATAGTTGATGGATACACTGTTTGGGGTAATCAACTTGAGTGTCATTCCACTCCACAAGCATTGTATGACGCTCAGATGCAGTTAATAGCGGCAAATCTGATAAACACTGTTCTGGATCGGCAACAATTCCTTCTAGTAAGGTTTGGAAATGCCCTAACATCCGGGTGATAGTGTCCTCGTTGAAGAGATCGGTGTTATATTCCAGCGTCCCGATCAATCCCTGTTCGGTATCCATCATTGATAGGAATAAATCGAACTTCGCAGTTCCGCTATCAACTTCCGAAGTTTTTAAAGTTAACTCTGGTAGCGAAACCGTCGATAATGCGGGATTTTGGAGGACGAACATTACCTGAAATATCGGGTGATAACTCAGATCCCGACTCGACTGTAATTCCACCAGCTTCTCGAAAGGCAAATCTTGGTGAACATACGCATCAATTGCCACCTTTCGCACTCGCACCAATAATTCTTTAAAGCTGAGATTTCCCGCCAGATTGGTACGCAACACCAAAGTATTGACAAAGCACCCAATCAATGATTTCAGTTCAGCGCGATCGCGGTTGGCAATCGGGGAGCCGATTAGGATGTCTTCTTGCCTTGTATAACGGTAAAGCAACGTCCCAAACGCCGCCAACAAGGTCATAAATAAGGTGACACCCTCCTGCTGACCTAGCATTTTGATTGCCTCAGTCAATGCTTTGGGCAGCACTAACGTTTGCTGCGCCCCCCGAAAAGTCTGAATAGGCGAGCGCGCACCGTCAGTCGGCAACTCCAATACGGGAAGTTCTCCCCCTAACTGCTGCTTCCAATAATTCAGATGGGTTTCTAGCCTCTCGCCGGAGAACCACCGTCGTTGCCAATCGACATAATCAACATATTGGATGGGAAGTTCAGCCAGTGGCGAAGGCTTTCCGGTAGAGAAAGCTTCGTAAAGTGCTGCCAATTCTCGGATGACAACCCCAATTGACCAACCATCGGCAACAATGTGGTGCAGCGTCAGCAGCAACATCGACTCTTGAAGCGTTAGATGCAGCAGTTTTGCCCGCAATAACGGCGGTTGTGCCAAGTCGAAGGGCGTTTGAGCCTCTGCTGTCGCCAATCGTTGCGCTCCACGCTGGCGATCGCTATCGGGCAATTGCCGCAGATCCACCTCTGGTAAATTTAAGGTGAGAGCGATCGCGTCGCCTTCCGCAAGAATCACTTGTACGGGTTCGCCCTCCACTACAGCAAAGCTTGTCCGCAAGATTTCGTGTCGCTGGATAATTTCGTGAATACTGCGAACCAGCACTGGCACATCCAGCCGTCCCGTCAGGCGAACCGCGATGGGAATGTTATAAGCAGGAGTTCCCGGTTGCAGTTGATTGACAAACCACAATCTCGCTTGAGAAAAAGAAAGAGGATACCGATTGGTCGTTTTCTCAACTCGGCACAAAGGTATCGATGCAGACGGAACCGCCAGAGTAAGTTGGTCGAGTATCTGCCTTGCCAGTTGGCTAATGCAACCTACAACAAACAAGTCCGCAATGGATACAGCTACCCCCAAGTCAACCTCGATCCGATTCTTCAACTCGAAAACCATCAACGAATCAAGACCAAAACTGCTCAAAGGCAGCTCAACACTAATATTTCCTCCGTGATTCTTCCTCTGCGTCCTCTGCGTCCTCTGCGGTTCGTTCAAAAAATTAGCACCTAAATCTTGTAATTCAAACGACGCCACACCTAGCACCCGTGCTACTTGCTGCCGGAGATAAGCCTCTAATCGCTGAGGGAGTTCTTTCGACTCAACAGCCAGTAACTCTTCGCGGGTAAGATTATCTTCCTTTTCGACACGATAAGAATTGTCTAAAATACTGCTGCCAATAACATCCAATTCACCCGCGAGAAACTCCGCACGAGTAGCGCGGCGTTGAATCTTGCCGCTAGAAGTCTTGGGAATACTGCCACCTTTAATCAGAACTACCGCATAAACTTGGATCTCATGTTCTTCTGCAACTGCCTGACGAATGGCGGCGGTGACTTCCTCAACATTCGGTTTCGAGCGAAATTCTACCTCTTGCACCACTACCAGCCGTTCTTCATTGCCGACTTCTACCGCAAAGGCTGCACCACTACCTGAACGTAATCTGGGATGGCTGCATTCTGCCGTTCGTTCAATGTCTTGCGGATAGAGGTTGCGACCCCGGATAATAATTAAATCTTTGGCTCGACCTGTGATAAATAGTTCCCCATTGTGCAAAAAGCCCAAGTCGCCGGTTCTTAAAAAAGGCTTCCCGTCCGTATCTGCCAGGTAGGCGCGGAAGGTTTGCGCCGTCTCCTCTGCTCGATTCCAATAGCCGTGACCTACACTAGGACCTGAAACCCAAATTTCACCAATTTCATCTGTAGCACATCGGGTTAAAGTTTCAGGATTAGCGATCGCAATCTGCTGTTCTGGTAAGGTGTTCCCGCAACCGACGAAAGGCTGGGAATTGTCGTCATCAAAATCAGCATCAATGACTTGGTTGCGTTCTAATGCTGTTTTTTGAACGGTTTTCGTTACCGCAACCGCTGCCTTGACACCACCAGAAACGATCAGGGTTGCCTCCGCCATCCCGTAACAGGGATAAAAAGCTGTTTTTAAAAAGCCGCAGGCAGCAAAGGCATCTGCAAACCGCTCTAAAGTATCTTGGCGGATGGGTTCTGCACCGTTAAAAGCGACACTCCAGGTGCTTAAGTCGAGGGTTTGTTTTTGTTCAGGTGTAATTTTCTGAACGCACAGTTCATAAGCGAAATTCGGACTGCCACTGGTAGTTCCTTGGTAATCGGAGATCGCTTTCAGCCAGCGATACGGACTCACTAGAAAAGACGCGGGTGACATTAAGTGGCAAGGGAACCCGCCATACAAGGGTTGCAGGACGCCGCCGATCAGTCCCATGTCATGATATATCGGTAGCCAGGAGACAAATTTGCTACTGGGCGAATGTTCCATGAGTCGGTAAGTCATGGCGGCATTGTGCAGCAGGTTGCCATGACTGAGCATGACTCCTTTCGGTGTCCCTGTAGAACCGGAGGTGTATTGCAGAAAAGCTAATGTGTCTTGATGAATGCTTGGCGGTTGCCAATTATCTTCGATGCCGTTGGCAATGTTGTCTGTGGTGAGCCAATTTAAAGCATCTGGGTCAGTTTTTTGAGTCAGAAGCGATCGCACCTTAGATACAATTCCCGTTGTGGTGAGCGCGATTTTTGCCTGTGCATCTTGCAAAATTGCTTGAATTCTGGGCGTGTTGCGTTGGTTGCGAGGCGGATAAGCGGGAACTGCGATCGCGCCTGCGTACAAACAACCGAAAAATGCTGCTAGATAATCCAAACCCGGTGGATAAAGCAATAAGGCACGTTCGCCACTTAACCCCATCGCTTGCAGTTGAGATGCGATCGCTCTACTGCGCCGATCCAATTCTCGATAAGTCAGGTTTTCGGCTGGTGTTTCCCCATCCTGCAAGAAGGTAAACGCTAGTTTTTCTGGTTCGTTTACGGCTCTGTAGCGCAGAATGTCTGCTAAAGTCGCAATTTTCTTCGGCTTTTCTGGAAAATCTTGGCAAAAATCGACCATGTTACTTTTTCGGCTTTTTCAACCCTGAACTGTTGAATGGCGTTTTTGGGAGTTTTAGGAACCCTCGACAGAGCAAAAAACTTCACCAATCCTGGTGTTAGCGTTGACCGTAACGCTCCTCCTCAAGAGGTTTTTCAGCGGCAATTTCTCTCTCGTTATTGAGAGCTATTTTTAATAAGCTTGGATAACCTTAGTACAAAGCTTGCAAGTTTGGCAAGTAGTAATAGCGAATATTTTTCAAAACTCTGGTCTTCGCTTTTCTGGAATTAGGGAAAGCATGATTTGACCTAGCCTTGAGGGACGCTCCTGCACTTTTGGTTCCAATAGCGGGAACAGCCGCCAAGCTGCGTAGTTTCATGCGTTCCCGGTCAAGGCGTGCAAATTTTGCTGGAAGCTCAATTGGGTATTTTAATAGAAAACTGACATCAGTTCTCAATAGACTAAATTTTTTTCTACCCTTGACATTGGCAGATAAGACGTTATATGTTGCTGAGCTAGTGACAATGAATTTCAATAACTGATTGGGTCGTGGTGACGACCCAAGCGCATCGAGTGGGTGTGAGGAAATTTGATGAGAATAGGGCAATTAATCCCCAGCCTGTTGCTTACAGGGGCAGTTCAAGTATTAGTGGCTCAGCCTGTCTGGGCACAAGTCACACAAGTGACGGGCGTGCGGCTCGACGAGACACCTAATGGACTAGCGGTGATTTTGGAGACGGCAGATGGGACGTCGCCCCAAGTGGTCACGTCGAGCTTCGACCAAACCCTGTTGATTGACCTGATTGGTGCCCAGCTGCGGTTAGCTGAGGGTGAATTTCGTCAAGACAATCCCGCGTTTGGCATTACATCTGTCACGGTAAAGCGACTGTATGAGAACAGCGTCCGGGTGACGGTAACGGGGGTACAAGAAGTACCAACCGCCGAGGTGCAACAAAGCGATCGCGGTTTAGTTGTCAGCCTCACAACAGCGGCTGACACAACAGCGACTCAGCCTACACCTGTACCGGAAGCGCCAGATGCTGAAACGGAACCGGGTAGCGACGAGACACAGCCAATTCAGCCAGATTCAGAACAAACGGATATTGAAGTCGTTGTAACAGCAACGCGCACAGCAGAAGAAATAACCAAAGTGCCGCGCAGTGTAACGGTAATTACACGAGAGGAGATCGAGCAACAAACCCGCTTAACCAGGAACTTAGGCGATATTCTTGCTAATACAGTTCCCGGCTTTGCACCCCCCACGAATCGCACGAATACATTTGGGCAAACTTTGCGGGGTCGCAACATTTCCGTTTTGATTGATGGTATCCCGCAAAATACTAACATTCAGTCAATTCCAGCACAGTTGACCTCTATCGATCCCTCTGCCATTGAAAGAATTGAAGTGGTTCGCGGACCTAGTGCTATCTACGGGGGTCAGGCAACTGGCGGGATTGTGAATATTATTACCAGAAGATCGACTGAAAACCGGCTGACTTCTACGACAGATGTGGGTTTGAACACGTCTTTGACGAATTCGGAAGAGAGTTTTGGCTATAACCTCCAGCATTCCATCTCTGGAAAAGAAGGTCAATTTGATTACACTGCCAGCTTCTCAATTGCCACGACGGGCGCTTTTTATGATGCTGAGGGCGATCGCATTGCTAATTTTGCTGGCGGAGAAGATAGCCTAATTTTAAACGGGTTACTCAAACTGGGGGTAGAATTAGATTCCCAGCAACGCCTGCAACTGTCGTTCAATCACTACGATCGGCAGCAAGACACCGATTTCATCTCAGATCCTGAAATTGACAATATTCCAGGCATTCAAAAAGCCCGCGCCCTGGAAGTTCCTGAAGGCATCAGGGTGATCGGGGCTAAGGATGAGTCATTCTTACGAACGACGATAGCCAGTTTGAATTACACCCACCAGAATCTTTTGGGTTCTGCTGTTCAGGCGCAAGCGTACTATCGTAACTATAGCTTTGGGGGTGGAACTCCGACCGACGATCGAGGCGGCTTTTTTGACTTTATTTATACCTCGCCAGGAGAATCAGAACAGCTGGGAGGGCGATTGCAGATTGACACACCCTTCAACTCCGAAAAGACACTCAGCTTGCTATGGGGAGTTGATTATCTGAGGGAAAGAAGTTCCCAAAGCTTTGATATTTTTGACCCGGTGGAGTTTGATGGAAGTGGCGGTTTAGTTTACCGCAAAACGGATGAACTGACTTTCGTTCCTGCTTATAAACTCAATCAATTGGGTTTGTTTGCTCAGTTGCAGTGGGATGTGAGCGATCGCGTGCGACTGACTGGGGGAGTGCGTCACGAACGCATTGGTTTGAGTGTAGATGACTACACCACCGCTGTTGGGAACCGGGACATTAAAGGCGGCGATCGCGATTTTAATGCAACTGTTTTTAATGCCGGTGCCGTCTTCAATGTCACCGAGGAAGTGAGTTTGTTTGCCAACTTTGCACAAGCTTTTTCCGTCCCGGATTTGGGTCGCGTTCTCCGCCTCCCTCCAGCAGGATTTGTGAGTGTTGAGGATTCGATTCGGCTGACCGAACCGCAGAAGGTAGACAACTACGAAATTGGAATTCGGGGTCAATGGCGTTCAGTCCAAGCATCCCTATCCGCTTTCTACAACTTTTCCGATCTCGGTTCAACCTTTAGAGCGATTCCAGGTGGTGGTCCCTTAGAAACAATTCGGGCACCACAACGAGTTTACGGGTTAGAAGCGGCTGTTGACGTGCAGCCAGGAGATCGCTGGCAAATTGGCGGCACAGCGAGTTATTTAGAAGGTGAGAATGATGCAGACGATGATGGCGAATACCTTGCTCTCAACAGCATCACCATCCCACCCCTAAAGCTGACAGCTTATGTGCAGCATGAAACTTTACCGGGTTGGCTCAATCGGCTGCAACTGCTGTATTCTGGAAACCGCGATCGCGCCTTTGATGATGGGGTAGACTCTGGAAAAATCAGCAGCTATGTGACCGTAGACTATATCAGCAGTATCCGGTTGGGTAAAGGAACTCTCTCTATCGGGGTTCAGAACTTATTTAACAACCAATATTTCCCTGTCTACTCGCAGTATTTCGCGCCCTTTTTTGACAGTTCTAATTATGCCGGACAAGGCAGAACTCTTAGCGTTGGATATCAGATCGTTTGGTAAAGACAAGTAAATGGGTGGAGGTAAAGTAGGTCAGTGTAAATAAACCAAGACTTACGCAAAGCTCATACATATAGCATTTTGTAGGGGCAATCCCCCTGTGGTTGCCCTTACTATGTGGTGATGTGCGGCGAGTCCTGAAGATGTCAGGCGATCCTACTTCATTCGTGAAATAATCAGTTTCTCTTTCTCTGTTCCTTTGTAATCAAGCTATGAACAAGTTCTTTTGCGCCGAAGAGTCACGCCAAGCTGGAGAAGAGATTATCGGGTGTGCAACCAATCGCCAAATTTATGTACTGATTGAGTGTCCACCTCCTTGGACATCCGATCCACTTGATTCAAAATTCCTTCCCGCTAATTTAAAAGCCTTAAAAGAGGAAATTGATACAGAGGCACTTTCTGTTAGATTTGTTTTGATTCATGGCGACCAACTCAAACGCGATCGCTACACGCGAGTTTTGATTTTTCGCTCAAAAACTGGACTTTCGGCAGGTTACACGAAGCAAGAGTTTCTGGTTTCAGATATTAATAATGTAGCTTCTTTACTGAAGGACTGTTTAACAGGCGACGCTACAGAACATGAGGCTATAGATATTCAAACTAGAGATATTTTAGTATGTACCCACGGTAGCCATGATAAATGTTGTGCTAAGTATGGCAATCCTTTTTACAAAGCTGCCTTAACCACTGTCTCTGACTTATCACTCGATCGTGTCCGCATTTGGCAAGCCAGTCACATTGGCGGTCATCGCTTTGCCCCTACTGCCATTGATTTTCCAGAGGGAAGATACTATGGCAGGCTCAACCAAGAATCATTTGTCGCCATTCTGACACGGAGTGGTGACATTCAGTGCTTGAACGATGTCTATCGCGGTTGGGGACTTTTACCTTGGGCAACTCAAATCTTAGAAAAAGAACTCATCCTGAAACATGGCTGGGATTGGTTTAATTACAAGGTTGCCTCTCAGATTATTGAGCAGAACGAAGATGAAAGTTTTAATCAAGTTGAAATAATTTTTGAGACACCAAATGGGGATTGGGGCGGTTATAAAGCAGAGATTGTTGAAGATAAAAATAATACTCTTCATTTAAAAGGGGAGTGTGACGGTACTGAATTATATAAATTTAACCAATTTGTTGTAAAAAACATGGTAAGTATCTGGGAATAAAGGCGAAACACCTGAATATTGTGAATGCCGATTCAATTACAATACGGTTCGGTTAAAAATAATTGTAGGTTGGGTTGAGGAACGAAACCCAACTAAACATAAGCATTTGTTGGGTTTCGTTCCTCAACCCAACCTACGTGAACTTTGCGGATTTGTGTTTGAATATTTTTTTTATAGTTATATGTGGTTAATCAAAAAGTCGGCTCAGTTTTTAAATAAAATTGCTATTTACTTTCGGTATTCTAGTCTCCACTGCTACCCTATTTGGAACTTAGCAAAGAATTATAGTCAGCGTAATATCCAACTGGTATTCATAACAGTTCTGACAATTTGTATAGTTTCCGCCTGTGAGGATAATGTTAAAAAAGATGCGGCAAATAACAGTATTAATATTTATCCTAATTTGCAGTCTCAAGCTGTACGAGTAGTCAAACACGCAATGGGAGAAACAAAGGTTCCTGTAAATCCGCAGCGAGTAATTGTGCTGGGAAACTTAGAGAACGTCTTAGCTTTAGGGATCAAGCCTGTAGGTGCCACAACCTTAGGTGATGGGGATTTTCCCTCCTATCTTCGGAATGAAACAGAAGGAATTGAGAAACTTGGCATAAATGGACAACCAAGCCTGGAGAAACTTTTACTCTTGAAGCCAGACTTGATTTTGGGTTGGTCTTGGGATCGAGAAATCTATGACAAGCTATCACAAATTGCCCCGACAGTTCTTGCTGGAGGTGACATTACGTGGAAAGAGTGGCTGAGAACATTTGCTGAAGCGCTGGGTAAGACGCCAGAAGCCGAAAAGCTCTTAAGTAACTATAATAAGCGCGTTGAAGCGTTTAGAGAGCAAATGGGCGATCGCTTCTCGCAAATCCAGCTATCTGTGGTTAACTTTTGGGCAGATCAAGTCCGCATTTACATGAAGCGCTCCTTCAGCGGACTCATTCTCAATGATATCGGTATGCCGCGTCCATTAGCCCAAGATAAAAATAAAAACTCGGAAAATCTCTCATTAGAACTAATTCCCAAAATGGAGGGCGATGCGATTTTCTTGGTACTTGGAGAAGGCAAAGAATCTAAGTTAACTCAATTCACAAATCATCCCCTTTGGTTCCAGTTGAAAGCGGTGAAACAAGGTAAGGTTTACCAAGTAAATAATGATGCCTGGATTGGCAGTTGGGGGATTATCGGAGCCAATCGCGTTCTTGATGACTTGTTTAAATATCTTGTAACTGACATCTTGCACCATTCTCAAGTTTGCCCATCCGCCTTGAACTCAAGTTCAAGGCTCATAGCTCAAGTCCATTGAAATGGACTGAAATTCTTAGTAAGTCTTCTAAGAGAAGACTTGATTCTGTAAGCCTGGGGTTTAAAGCATAGGCGGGTAATGCGACTGGTGCAAGATGTGAGTTGTCACAGACAAATCAAGCGATGGGAAGGTGTTTTCTACAGTTGCAGGTTTGATGCAATAACACAACCAATATGCGAACCTTCTTGATCATTTGGATTGGTCAGCTAGTCTCAACCATCGGTAGCTATATGACCAGTTTTGCCATCCAAATCTGGGTGTGGGAACTGACTGGTCAGGCAACGGCACTCGCTTTAGTGGGTTTCTTTACCCTAGTGCCGAGCATCTTAATTACACCAATTGCTGGGCTAATTGTAGACCGCTGGAACCGCAAATTCCTGATGATGATTGGCGACACAGTGACAGCTTTGTGTACCTTGGTAATTCTCTGGCTGTACCTGACAAACCAATTGCAAATCTGGCATCTTTATGTAGGTGGTGCGGTTAGCGGTGCTTTTAGTGAAATTCAGGCGCTGGCATATTCAGTATCGATGGCGATGCTAGTGCCTAAACAGCATTACACTCGTGCCACCAGCCTGGATTCTGCGATTCATTACAGTTCGATTATTATTGCCCCGGCACTGTCGGGTGTACTTTACTACGCGATTGGATTTGCCGGGATCTCGCTCATCGACATCGTTACGTTTGCGATCGCTATCGGCACAGTTCTCAAGATACATATCCCCCAACCCACGAGTAGCGATAAAGCATCCCCTCACGATAAAGGAATCTTCCAGCCGATGATCTTCGGCTTCCACTATATTCTGGTGCGTCCCGGTTTGCTCGCCATTGTAGTCGTGGCGTCCTTGTTCTGGTTTGCCCACGATCTGGGCGCTGCCTTGTATGCGCCGATGATTTTGGCACGCACGGGAAATGATGCCAGGGTGTTAGGCAGCGTCTCTTCAGCAGCCGGATTCGGTGGGGTAACGGGGGCGTTTCTCTTGAGTGTCTGGGGCGGTTCCAAGCGCCGCATCCACGGCTTTTTACTGGCAATGGTGGGGGCGGGTCTGAGTAAAACCGTATTTGGTCTGGGTCAGATGCCAATGATTTGGCTGACCGCTCAGTTTTGCTCATCGCTGAATTTTCCCTTATTGAGCAGTTCCAACACAGCCATCTTGCTGAGCAAGGTAAGACCGGATGTACAAGGACGGGTTTTCGCTGCGCGATCGACGATTCAGCAAGTCGTTTGTGCGATCGCTCTATTAATCGCTGGGCCACTTGCTGACAATGTTTTTGAACCAGCGATGATGCCAGGAGGTGTTCTTGCACCCCTTCTCGGCAGGCTATTCGGCACTGGATCTGGTGCCGGGATGGCGCTTTTGTATGTCATCACTTCCATCAGCTTATTGTTGGTTGGTTTGGGTGGGTATGGCTTCCGCGTGTTGCGCGACGTGGAAATTAGCTTACCTGACCATGATTTTGAGCCAGACCAGCAAAGGTGAGGACTCCAGATGCGGAAAATTGTAGGGAATCATGCGGATTTGATAGAACAAATTGCTACGAAGCTTTTAAAAACTTTTCGTTCGACTTTTTTACTTTGGCTCTTCCGTAGTTGGTATGCTAAATTTATAGTCAAGAAGCGCCACAAGCTATACTAGCCATGAATTTAAGCCAATTTAGCGTTTATTAAATAGAAAATACAGTCCAAAATCGTTATACCTTGCTAGGTAAGCCTTTCAAGTTTTGGAATCAACTTTTTAGCATACCAAGTAATGAAGAGCCTTTACTTTTGATATCCAGCCTTGGTATAACTTCAAAATTTCTGAATAAGGAACGGCGGATTCAAATAGCAGTTCGGATAGGGAAGGTGAGAAACGCTGGGGAAATCGTTGGTGCAAAATTCTGGCAAGACGTTCCCTGAAAATAAACTCAATCAATAATTTCTTAGATGAGGGAAAAACGTGATTGCTAAGCTCCACCAAAGCGTGGGCATCCGGCTTCCGACGTACCGTAAATTGTTCGATTGCCTGCGCCCAATTGTCAGAATACTCGTCCAAAAGGCGATCGAATATGACCGAATCTTCCAGTGCCGCATTGCAAGCTTGACCGATAGAGGGCGACACAGAATGCGCCGCATCTCCAATCAGCAGTACGCTGTCATTGTGGTGGTAGCGGCTACAGCGAATCATCAACACCCTTGATAGGGGTCTTTGGAGGAAAGCTTCGGCTTCCTTCTCCGACATCATCTGACCAACTGTTGGGAAATTTTTGTGAAAGAATTCGAGAACCTCTTGGGTTGTGGAAAGATCGACCACCTGGTTTTGCTGGTGGGGAAAGCGGATGGCACCACTCATGGTTCCGTCTGGCTGATACAGCATCAATAAGCCAGTGCCGTCATCGAGTCTCCAGGCGTGAACATTGCTCGTTTTGAGGGGGATGTCTGACTTTTCATTTCCGTCAAAGAAAATCGATTTGCGGTCATTTCGGTCGTAATTCTGTTCGCATTCAAACAGTTCCGTGGAGAGAAAATGCTCTCTCACAACCGAATGCGCCCCATCTGCACCAATTAACAGGTCATAATCAATGGTGAGATCCGCTGGCACTCCTTCCGGTATCGCTTCGGTCACTTTTTGAATTTTCAGCGTCTTCGCCTCAAAATCAACCTGCGTGCATTGATAGTTAAAGTGAATGTTGAGACGGTTATTGTCGTACTTTTCGCTGAGTTTTTCCAATAGAGCGATCGCTAAGTTGGTGCGGTCGAGGGCAAGGAAAGGTTTTCTTCTCGGCGTGAGGCGCGTCTTGCCGTTTTTTTGGTGAGATAGGGTTCCGATTATCTCTACACTCATCGCCTTAACAGCTTCGGCGATGCCCTCGATTTTACTTAAGGCATTCGTTCCCCGTTCGTTCAGGGTAATGGGATAGGTTCTGGATTTTGAGAATGAGACAATTCGGGGGTCGCTGCGGCGTTCGTAGATGTCAATTTGGTATTGGTCGCCGCGACGCAACAAGTAGTGTGCAAGCAGGGTTCCGGCAGGGCCAGCACCGATAATGACAACGTTCTTAACCATGTTTTAGAATTCCTTAGCGTGGTGGGAGCTGCACATCTGTCACCAGGAAACCTCTCCCCAACCCTTTCCTACTCTTGGGAGAGAAAAGGAATAAATTTTTGGTATTGCCCTCATTTAGGACTGCTATATATCAAACATCGGGACACGGGCTTTTCAAATGAATAGTTGCGATCGCTTCCACTTCGTCCACGCAACTAATCAGTTTCCACCAAAACTGTAACAGCAGCAACAGCGATGAGCATTTCGTCATTTTTATCATTAAGTGAAGGAATTGCTCGACCCTGAACAACCATTCCGCCAGACTCAACGGTGAGAGTTTTGCGCCCAAAAGGTAACACAGCTAACACCTCCGCTTCCCGCACTTGCTCCGGGTAAGGCACTGCCACCTGTACTTCAACTATCATTTGATCGGGGTCGCTTAAACCTGCAACTTCCCAGACACCCGGCAAGGCATTGTGAGCTATCGCATTCCTGACAGCCCTGGCGGCGGCGACAGTGGGTTCCTGTCCGTGCTGATCGATTCCCATACCCATCTCGATAATCAAGCGTTTACGAGCCACAGTCACCCCTCTGACTACACTTTATTTTTCCAACTGACCTGCAATATATTCTCTGACTTCTTTGGCTGAATCTAGCTGCAAGACAGCAGATGCGATCGCTGCTACTTCATCCATCCTCAACTTTGAAATCCCTGCTTTTACCGTAGAAATGGCTGGTAAGTTCATACTTAATTCATCGACTCCCAATCACGAATTTGGCAGCCGGACGGGCGTGCAAACCCATCTGATTTCGGACGGTAAGATGTATTACCTGACTTTGGGCACTCCCCAGAGATGCCCCTAGGGACTGCGAAGGATGAATCAGGACTTACGCAAAGCTTATACATATAGCGTTTTTTCGGGTTCAATCCCCCTGGGAAAAGCCCCTATATGTGGTGATGTGCGGCGAGTCCTATGAATATCGGATAACTGAGAGGCTTTGGCTGCTAATGCTCCTCGTGCTTCGCGGATGACAATTCTCACTATCTATCCCACTTCCTGAGATAACTCGCTCAATTATGTTAAGATTTATTAAAAAGCTTAGATTTTATGACTCATCCCAGCTTAGAAAATATTGGTGCCCAGCTAGAAAGCCCGAATTCGCGCGATCGCATGTTGGCACTTGCCTCGTTGCGCGAAGTATCAGCAGATGAAGCTGTACCCCTGATCAAAAAGGTTTTAGACGACGAAAACCTGCAAATTCGCTCAATGGCGGTATTTGCACTGGGTCTTAAACCTACAGAAGAATGCTTTCCGATTCTAGTGAAATTGCTAGAAACTGACCCCGACTATGGCATTCGCGCCGACGCCGCCGGTGCCTTGGGCTACCTGTGCGATATCAGAGGATTTGAACCATTGGTGCGGGCTTTCTACGAAGATACAGATTGGCTAGTGCGTTTCAGCGCCGCCGTTAGTTTGGGCAATTTGAAAGATCCCCGCGCTTTCGACGTGCTGGTTCGGGCGTTAGATAGCGAAGAAGTCGTGTTGCAACAGGCAGCGATCGCGGCACTCGGCGAAATCAAAGCAGTAGCAGCCGTCGATCAAATTCTCCGCTTTGCCCAATCTGACGATTGGCTGATCCGTCAGCGCCTAGCAGAAGCCCTAGGACACCTTCCTGGCGATAAGAGTATCTCAGCGCTCAATTACCTGGAAAAAGACAGTCATCCCCACGTTGCTACCGCCGCCACCATCTCCCTCAAGCGCTTGTCTGAAAACAATTAAAAATTAAAAATTAAAAATTAAAAATGGGGGATTCTTCATTTTTAATTTTTAATGCAAGCATTTTTAATTGCTTACAGCCAATGGGCGACGGAAAACAAGCCATCTTCCGTCTGGATATGCTCCACACCGCGCATCTTGACGATGGGCTGACCGAGATAAGACACGCACAACCAACCACCGATGACGAAATCGACCGTAATCTCATTCGAGAAGATATTGTCTAATCGCAGGACATCGATTCCCGACTCATCCTCAATCGTGTCAAACCCATCGCCGGGAGTGTAAATATAGACATCATTGCCGTCACCTCCATCCAAGCGATCGTCACCTGCGCCGCCAACCAAGACATCATCGCCATTGCTTCCGAATAAGCGATCGCGCCCCGAACCACCAAGTAAAAAGTCGTTCCCAGCTTCGCCGTACAGGGAATCGTCGTCTTCTCCCCCTTGAATCAGGTCATTTCCTTGCCCACCGTGGATGATATCGTTGCCTGACTTCCCTACCAGCGTATCGTCGCCAGCATAGCCAAAAATAACATCGTCGCCCTCGGTGGCTTCAATGTAGTCATCGCTGGGAGTGCCGTGAATTCTTGACATGATGCAGTTTTACTAATCCGAGAACTCTTAATCTTTTTATAAAGTAGAGTCCAGCGCTCGGCACTCTCTCTGGCGACTGGTAAATTAAGATATTTAATGTGATGTTAAAAAGTGTTAGTCCCGAAGAATTTGATTCATGGATATTCAAAAGTTTTTTGAGCTGAGTGCAGGCAAGTGGTTTTCCCAGCGTACCAGTCACCATCTGGCTTTCAAGCAAGCAGAAAGTGGCAAGTCAGACATCAAGATCGAGATGCTCTCGGCACAAGACCCCGAAGTAATCAAGCTCTGCGAACAGTACGAAGTTGACCCAGCCTTAGCTTGGGGAGGCGCTCGCGTTAGCTGGGATGGCACGATGGAATGGGATCAAGAAAAACACGCTGGTTCTAGCGTTCTCGTCCCGATTCCCGACCCGGAGAAGCCCAACGAAGGTCAGTTGCTCCGCGACATGGGCTATGCCGAGAAAGCATCGGTTGCCGGTCGTTATGTCATGGGTAGCGATGATTCATTCACGCTGATTACTGAGTATGAAACGATGTACTCGGAAGAACGCATCTGGTTTGCCAGCGAAAACTTGCGGCTACGAGCCAGCATTCTAAAGCGATTTGGCGGCTTCTCGATGGCTTCTTTTTGCTCGGAAATTCGCATGGGTGTCACAAAGCCACAAGAAAAAGCCGCTGATACCGCTGCAAAAAATTAAAAATTAAAAATTAAAAATGGGGATTGTTCATTTTTAATTTTTAATGCAAGCATTTTTAATTGCTTAAGTTGTAGGTTGGGTTGAGGAACGAAACCCAACACCCATAAG
>NZ_JBYCCT010000086.1:0-57360 GCF_057473865.1 Coleofasciculus sp. H7-1 | reverse complement strand
CGAGGTAGTCAAAACCAGTGCCACACACAACGGTAATCAACAAGGAGGAAACACAATGACTAGACACGGACAACTGTATCTAAGAGACCAAGTTCCACCTCGCTCCACTGCTTACGATCAAGGAAAGTTTGGTCGGCTGTTCCCGTCCTTACCCCCCTTTGCTAGCGACTCCCAATCAGTACGCGAGAGGTTGATGGAGCTTGGGAAACCAGGCGGTTTGATGGATGCAAGAGACGATTTAAACGCGACAGATCCCGTACCTGGAAGTTCTAGCAACGTCGATAACCCCAATATGACCGCAGGGTTCACTTTTTTGGGGCAGTTTCTGGATCATGATATGACCTTCGATCCCACCTCTAGTCTTGAGCGACAAAGTGACCCGGAATCTATTGAAAATTTCCGAACGCCTTTTCTAGAGCTAGATAACGTTTACAGTTCGGGTCGTGCAGCCACTCCTCACTTGTATGACAAAACAACGGGAGGCATCAAGTTCCTGATTGAGAAATTGGGTGGAGAAGGGTCGAAAGACGATCTCCCTCGAAATAGCCAAAATACCGCACTGATTGGCGACCCAAGGAATGATGAGAACACGATTCTTTCTCAGATGCAATTGGCGTTTCTGAAATTCCACAATCATGTTGTGGATTATGTCATTGATAGTGGAATCAAAGATCCCAACGATGCATTCACCGAGGCACAGGAGCTAGTTCGCTGGCACTACCAATGGATTATCGTGCATGAGTTCCTGCCTACAACTGTAGGACAGGATTTGGTAGATGAGATTTTGAAAAAAGGTCGGCGGTTCTACAACTGGCGCAACAAGCCATTTATCCCAGTTGAGTTTTCGGTAGCTGCCTATCGATTCGGTCACAGCCAAGTCAGACCGGGCTACATCGCTAATCATGGCACTAAGGATATGCCAGAATTCAGGGCACCGATTTTCAATTTCAGTTTAGACGCCAATCATCCCGATCCGAATGACCTGCGCGGTGGCAAACGCGCACCTCGGCGGTTTGTTGACTGGGATACCTTCTTCGATTTTAAAAACGGAAAAGTCAAGCCCAACAAAAAGATTGATTCTAAGCTCTCAAGTGCATTATTCACGCTGCCTTTTCCAGCACCCGGCTTGCCAGGACAAGGGGAACCAATCCGGTCGCTGGCGCAGCGCAATCTGCTGCGTCACCTCACCTTCAGCTTGCCGTCCGGTCAGGATGTAGCAAGAGCGATGGAAATCGATCCTCTCAGTCCATCCGATCTGCGCGACCTCAAGGATTTGGGATTCGACAAGCGAACACCCTTGTGGTTCTATATTTTGAAGGAAGCGGAGCTGAGAGTGCAAGGCAAGACACTCGGTCCTGTGGGCGGACGCATTGTTGCGGAGGTGTTCATCGGTCTGCTGGAAGGCGATCGCAAATCCTACCTCCGGCAATGCCCCAAGTGGAAGCCGATTTTAGGGCAAAAGCAGGACTTCAAGATGGTTGACCTGTTAAAGTTTGCGGGACTTGCCCCATAGGGAACTACTGAGTGCCCAAGGGCTAACTTTTGGGCCAGACTAAGTACCGACCGAGCGATCGCGCTTGTAAGTGCTGGCAATCTCTCACAAGCACGCAAGCAAAATTTATTCTCCACTAAGCTATAAGCGGCTGGATGAAAATCTACCCGCTTTTTTTCTGTGGTGAGGTTTAGCGATTCGCGTCCCGGAAAAGACATTTACCCGCACGACTCGATTTAGAAAAATTTTGCCGCAATCTCACAGCAACTTCACAAGCTAGTGCTAGCAGACAGCACAACATTATTAGGACTTACGCAGAGATCCCCCTTGCATCCCCCGATAAATTGGGGACTAAAAAAAGTTGCACATGGCGTCTCTCCCGCTTTCGGCTTAGTTTAAGTCTATGTAGCCTTAACTAAGATGTACTGAAATTTCAATCGTAAACTCTGCACCCTGTTCGGGGAATGAATGACACGTCAGCTGACCTTTATGCTTTTCTACTACAATCTCATAACTCGTCAATAACCCTAACCCGCTGCCTTTGCCTATAGGCTTTGTCGTAAAAAATGGGTCGAATAAACGCGATCGCATTTCCTCGGCAATACCAACACCATTGTCTTTAATTCGGATAATTATCGTTTCCCAGGCACTGAACTCAGTACTAATCCAAATCGTTGGACTTGAAGATTCAGAAAATTCTTGCCCAATCCCCAGTTCTAGAGCATCAATCGCATTATTCAAAAGATTAAGAAAGACCTGGTTAAGCTGACTAGCATAACAAGTAACCAAGGGTAAATCCCCATAGTTTTTTATCGTCTTAATCTCTGGACGTTTCCCTTCTTCCCTGAGTCGATGCTGCAACAATAATAAAGTGCTATTCAGCCCTTCATGGATATCTACAGCTTTAATATCTGATTCATTAAGTCGTGAGAAAATGCGTAAAGCAAGGAGCATTGTGCAGATACGTTCTACACCCGTCTGCATTGAGCCTACAAGCTTTTGGATATCTGAACTGAGAAAATCTAGGTCGATTTCTTGAATTGCTTTTTGAATGGGAAGAGTAGGTTTTGGATAATCTTGCTGATAGAGACAAACCAGATTTAGCAAGTCTTGAATATATTTGCGTGCCGGATCGAGATTGCTAGAGATAAAGCCAATAGAATTATTGATTTCATGAGCCATTCCTGCGGCTAATTGACCCAAACCAATCATTTTTTCTTTTTGAACCAGTTGTGCTTGAGCTTTCTTGAGATCGCCCAAGGCTTTTTGAAGTTGTGAGTTCTGCCCTTTTAACTGAGTTTGAAGGCTTTGAATCGTCAGTTGATTTTGAATTCTCACTAAAACTTCTTCAATTTGAAAAGGCTTGGTAATATAGTCTACGCCCCCAACCTGAAAAGCTTTAACCTTATCCAATACATCATCCAAAGCACTTAAGAAAATTACAGGTACAGAGGAAGTTTCAGTATCTTTTTTTAACCTTTCGCAAACTTCATAACCATTCATGCCCGACATATTAATATCCAACAATATTAAATCAGGCTGAAGTGTCTTAGCTGCGGTTAACGCCATCTGACCATTAATCGATTTACGAACGTTATATCCTTGCTCTAACAACAGAGAAGATAAAAAGCGAATGTTGTCTGGTGTATCATCAACTATCAGAATATCGGCTTTGAAAATATGAGCTGATTTTGCATTCATTGGGTTTTGAATTAAAAGTATATCAAAATTTTTCATTCGCGGATTATTACTGCCTCCGAAATAGTTAAGGTTTTTACAGAATCAACTATTATTTAAAGTTATTAACTTTTTTTGAAAGATGTTCGGCTTAAGTCAATAATTAATAAACTAGGTTTATTAGCATTAACTAAACTCTTTACTACCGATATTCCCGACTATCCAATGCAATTAAGTTTGTTGCTTTTTTGCCCTCTACAGCTTTAGAAAACAGATATCCCTGACCAAACTCACAATTTAAATATTTTAGTTGAGCTAACTGTTCGCTCGTTTCAATTCCTTCAGCAATTACGCTCATTTTTAGGGTCTGAGCAATCTTCATAATCGCCGGTATCAGTCCCAAACTATCTGCTTTTTCATCCAAATAGCTAATAAAAGAACGGTCAATTTTGAGAGTATCAACGGGAAAATTATATAAATAACTTAGAGAAGAATACCCTGTACCAAAGTCATCAATACACAACTGAATTTTACGCTCTCGAAGTTGCTGCATAATCGCTTTTACAGATTGAGTATTATTCATCAGAACACTTTCGGTGATTTCTAACTTCAAGCTTTGGGGATTAAGTTGAGTTTCCGCGAGAATTTGGTCAATTTGCTCAATTAAATCTGGCTGGGCAAACTGCCGCGCTGAAAGATTGACACTCATAAATAGGGGATAATCACTCTGTTTTTCTTGATACCATTGTTGAAGCTGATGGCAAGCTTCCCGCAAAACCCAATTGCCAATTTGGTTAATTAAACCTGTTTCTTCTGCTACAGGAATAAACAAGCTGGGAGCAACCATTCCTCGTTGAGAATGATGCCAGCGGACTAATGCCTCAAACCCAACAATCTTGCTGGTGTCAAGGGCAATAATCGGCTGATAGTGGACGATAAATTCTTGCCGTTCGATGGCTTTACGTAGGTCATTTTCTAGCTGTAAAACTTGAATCACAGCATCGTGCATCTTCGGGTCAAAAATTTGGTATTGACCTTTTCCTAAGGTCTTGGCACGATACATTGCGATGTCCGCATCCCGCAATAGATGTTCTGGTAGCTCGTAATTAATATTGCTCAAAGCAATGCCAATACTGGCGTTTATAAAAATTTCTTGTCTATTAAGTTGAAACGGAGAAGAGAAAGATTGAAGTATTCGATCTGCTACAAAGAGTACGCTGCTGATATTTTCAATGTTTGTCAAGATAATCGCAAATTCATCACCGCCTAACCGAGCCAAAGTATCATGTTGACTCAGTAATTTTTCTAAGCGACGAGCCAGACTAATCAGCAGTTCGTTACCGGCAAGATGACCTAGAGAATCATTAACTACTTTAAAGCGATCGCAATCAAGGAACAACACGGCAAACGCCTCTTCTGGACGTTCCTTGGAGCCTTTGAGAGCTTGTTCTAGACGCTCCATGAATAAAACTCGATTGGGCAAACCCGTGAGATTGTCATAAAGTGCCATTTTCAATAGTTGTTCTTGAAGGAGCATCCGCTCGTTGATTTCTCGCCTCAGTTCTTGATTCGCTACTTCTAGCTGCAAAGTCCGCTCTTTAACTCGTTCTTCAAGTTGGGCATTCAGTTGTTGGTTTTGAATTTTTGCTGCTCTTAACTCTAGTTGATTCTGAACGCGAGCTAAAACTTCTTCAAATTGAAAAGGTTTTGTAATATAATCTGCTCCGCCAACAGAAAAAGCTTTTACTTTATCAAAAGCCTCGCTGAGAGCGCTTAAGAAAATTACAGGAATCGCGGCAGTTTCTGGATCGGCTTTCAGTTTTTCACAAACTTCATAACCATCCATGCTAAGCATCATAATATCGAGCAAAATTAGATCGGGTGCAACCGTTTGTACCGCTGTCAGCGCCATTTGCCCACTCAATGCCTTGCGAATGCTGTAGCCTTGTTTCATTAGCAGAGTAGACAGAAAACGCAAGTTTTCAGGAGTGTCATCAACGATAAGAATGTCTTCTTTTTCCATAACAATCGGAAGATAATTTATTTCAAGTTTATCATCATCGTTTTTGGCGAAATGGTCATTGATTTGGGGTTTTATTGAAAATTGCATTATTCCTTCCATTTTCTAGTTTCTAGATCAAAGTTAATTATGAGCAATTCAAAAAATTGAACCCCATCAATCTCAGCCCCAAATCTTATTGCATTTCTCATTCAAAAAAATTTTCAATCACCCACCGTAGGCGGGAGAATAGAGGAAGGTAGTGAGAAAAAACCTATTTACCATCCTGAAAACAAGGTTTTTCAAGTCTTACTCCCGCTGGTAATGTGATAGAAGGGGCGGGGGATTGAGGGAGGTTTGCTGTGAGTTTTCCCCAGTAAGCTGTTTCCCAGTTGATTGAATTAATTCCATGATTTGCTCAAACTGAAAGTTCTCGACTAAATTGGTCAAAGCATTTATGACATACGAATTTTCTACGGGAATTTCTTGAAGGAGCTGAAGGAGGAAGAAATCGCTGCCTTGGGAAGCTGCATAATGTACCTGTTGTATCCATTCAGAGGGCATTGTGGCAATCTGAAGCGGGATGTCGGAATCGTCGGGAGCCTCTTGTAGATTTTGCCTTCTGCTTTCTGTGGGCAATGCTTCCTCCTCGTAGAGATATCGCACCCCTAGATATTTGTTCATTTTAAAGAGTAGTTCCTCTTCTCGAAAAGGTTTACGCACGAAGTCGTTGCATCCAGCTGACAAGATAACTTGTCTCTCTTCTTCAAAAACGCTGGCAGTTAGGGCAATAATTATTGTTGCCTGACCTTTTAAGGAAGCTCTAATTTTTTTGGTAGCTTCATAGCCGTTCATCACAGGCATCCGCATATCCATCCAGATTAGATGGGGTTCCCAACTCTCCCAAATTACCACGGCTTCTTGACCATTCTCAGCTTCTTGCACCTCAAAGCCCAACCAAGTGAGAAGCTTAACTAGGAGGAGACGATTTGTTAGCTTATCCTCTACCACTAGAACACGATAGGTGGGTTGGTTAGGAGCTAAACCGATAACTTTTTTATAGATAGATTGGGGTGTTTCAATCGCAATCTGTTCAACCAAACCTGCCTGAATGTCAAAGGAAAACTTGGCTCCCTGACCTGGATGACTACTAACAGCGATCGCTCCTCCCCCCATCAGTCGGACAAACTTTTGACTGATTGGTAAACCCAAACCCGTTCCTTGGCAGGATTTCAGCCCAACTGTGGTTTGTCCAAAAGCTTCAAACACCAGCTCGAATTCATTTGGGTCAATACCGGGACCAGTATCTTCCACTTCAAAGAACAGACGGATAAAAGGCGCAGGTGAGGGGTTATCTGCTTGCTCCCCGACATCCCTGCTTTCCGGCTCTCCTTGTTCCCCGGTAACGCGCAGGGTGACGCTCCCTATTTCAGTAAATTTGATGGCATTGCCGAGAAGGTTAATCAAGACCTGACGCAGTTTACTTTCGTCGGTTCTTACATATTGGGGCACAGATGCCGTGCATTCAAAGTTAAGCAAAATCCCCTGGGATGTGGCTTTCAGTTGTAGCATCTGTTCGAGACTATTGAGCAGACAATACAGGTCAAAGTCATTTTCATGTAGCGTGACTCGCCCTGCCTCGATTTTAGCCATCTCTAAAACATCGTTAATCAATGCCAGCAGATGATCGCCACTGCGGCTGATGATCTCCAGGTATTTCTGATGTTCGGCGGATAGGGAGGTATCTAGGTTCATCAATTGGGTAAAACCCAGGATGGCGTTGAGAGGTGTTCTCAGTTCGTGGCTCATGTTGGCAAGAAATTCGCTTTTAGCACGGTTGGCAGCATCGGCAGCTTCCTTGGCGATCATCAGTTCAGTTGACTGCTGTTGAGTTCGCGCTAGTAATTCTGCTTGTTGGATGGCAACTCCTAACTGTGCGCCAATCTGAACGACCATTTTGATTTCTGTCTCTTGCCATTGGCGAGAACCGGAATTTTGGTAAGTTGCTAGCAAGCCCCACAGTTGACTGCTATAGAAGATAGGAACGATGATGTAAGCTCGTGCTTGAAATCGCTCCAATAGTTCCAGGTAACAAGAGTTAAATCCAGCCTGGTAGATGTCTGGGACACAGCGATAACTGATTCCTTGGCGATAAATACCGCCTTGAGTTGCTTGCAAATAAGTATCTTGAATTGGCTCATCTGCATTTCCCAAAGTTTTGGCAACGCAACCTGCCTGGTTAACAGCTACCTTGGTCAGAGTGGATTCATGGCTTTGTTCGGGCACTAGCAAATTCCAGCCTTCTGCTACCGACTCCGATACAAATTCCCCACTCCAGTCGGGATGGAAACGATAGACACCGACGCGATCGCATTTGATAGCATGGCGTAGTTCTTCAGTTGTAGCGACAAAAATCTTGTCAATTTCTAAGGTTTGGCGCATTCGCTGAATCACGAAAGCGATCGCTTTTTCCCGTTCTGCACTCTCCTGTAATTCTGCTTTTGCTGCTTGACGTGCCTGAGTAATTGCGATGAATTCGTTGACTAATTTCAACCAATTAATTTCTTCTTGACTCCAGACTTTTGAAGAGCTAGTGACATCCAAACCCATAAAACCGACAACGGTACCAGAGTAAAGCGTCGGAACGGCAAGCCGGGACTGGATGCATTGGAGTTCCGTCAAGGTTGGTTCGGCAGCTACGGGTGGGAGTTCGGCAGGAATTTGAACCGTTTTGCCACTCAAAAGTTGACTGTGAACCCAGTGATGATTTTCAACGGGCAATCCTTGAAACTTATCGATAAATGGCTCAATGCCAAAGCCGCACCACTCGTGGGTCATTGTCAAGCAACTTTGGTGATTGTAGTAATTAAACAGGTAAGTGCGATCGCACCCCAAAAACTCGCCAACGACTTGCAAAGTGAAAGCGATCGCAGTATCTAATTTTTCGTCAATCAATGTCCGGGAAATTCGGCTCAAGCAACTGTCCATTGCCGCTCGTTTTGTTAGCAATTCCTCGGCTAACTTCCGCTCCAGCTCGGCTCCCGCTCTGGCGACAAAAATTTTCAAAATCATTTCTTTGTCGGGATTGTGAGCCATTGGCTGCACATCCAACACCGCCAAATTGCCAATTATATTGCCAGCAGAGTCTACTAACGGAATTCCCCAATAGCTTTGTGCGCCTAACTTCTCTAAATCTTGGTAGTTAGGAAAGAGTTTTTGTAGTTCTGATGGGTAAAAACGGCTCGTCCCCTCCAAGACGTTTTCGCAAGGAGTACCAGCCAAGTCGTACTCGAAGTTTTCGCCAAAGTCTTCGCCTGTCCAGAATGCCAAAGTCCGCACTCTAGTTTTAGTATCGTTTGCCAACTTACCAACCACAGCGTAGCGAACTCCCAGAACTTGGGCGAGATAGCGAACGCAGGAGCGAAAGAACTCATTGCCAGTTGCAGAAGCTGTCCCCTCAACAATTAATTGTAGTGCCTCTTCCTTCTGCTTGCGATCGGTAATATCAGTATGGGAACCTGCCACGCGATAGGCTGTGCCTGTTTCATCCCACAATGCCACTCCACGGGTGAGAATCCAGCGCCAGCTGCCATCTTTATGTAATGCCCGAAACTCTGCTTCGTAGTTGGGGATTTTTTTCGCTAAATAGGCAAACAACACCGTTAACACTCGCTCTGAATCTTCTGGGTGCAGCATTTGTTTGAAAGCATCGATGGTATTAGGAATTTCTAAGTCTTCATAGCCCAACATACCTTTCCAGCGAGGTGACAGATATGCATAACTTGTTTGAATATTCCAATCCCAAATCCCGTCGTTAACTCCTTCTACCGCTAAAGCAAATCGTTCTTCACTTTGGCGCAGTGCGGCTTCAGCTTGCTTTTGGTTCGTAATATCGCTGAGGGTGCAAATAATTCGTTCTACACTCTCATCCTCTGCTAGCTGCGGATCGGCATTTACTAGCAGCCAGCGTTGATTTTGACTCTCAGGATGCTCGATTCCCACAACAATATTATGAATCGGTCGGCGCTGGGCGATGCTGAACTGCACGGGTAGTTCTGTGGTTGGGAAGGGTGTACCATCTTCTTGCAGCAACAGCCAATTTGCACCAAATACTTGATGCGATAAATCTTCTGACTTGAGATTGAGCAGATGAATTGCCGCTTGATTGCAGATAAGAATTTCAGCATTGGCATTGAGCAGCAATACTCCTACCTGCATTTCCCGGATCAGCATCCGAAAGCGTTTCTCACTTTCCTGTAACGCTTGCTGTCGCACTAACTGCGCTGTTAAACGCCGATCGAATAGAGCGGTTAACAGGGCTAAGCTCAAAATGAACAGGGTAGCAATCCCGATGGCAATCGCCAACCAAGACTGAGTCATGGCGGGGGACGGCTCTACTGGAAGGACTTTGTGGGGAATAAAGTGAGTTGCCCACATTCCCGTGTAGTGCATCCCGCTGATGGCAATTCCCATAAGCAAGGCGCTGCCAAATTTCTGCCACAACAGTCCTTTTAAGGAGCGATCCTGGAGCCGAAATGCCAGCCAAAGTGCGGCAAAAGCAGCGATGATAGCGATCGCTACCGATAGGCTCACCAACCTCCAGTCATACTCAATCGTCGCCTGGATTTGCATGGCTGCCATACCTGTGTAGTGCATCCATGCAATGGCAATTCCCATACAAACGCCGCCGCCGATGACAAGCGGTATTGAAACAGCGCGACTCAGCAGCCACAAAGCAATGCTTGAGGCAAGAATCCCGCACATGAGGGAGAATAGGGTAATCCACACATCGTAGTTGACAGACTGTGGCAATTGGAAAGCCAGCATGGCAATGAAATGCATTGACCAAATTCCGGTTCCCATTGCCACTGCTCCACCCAAAAGCCAGAGCCGTCGCCCCCCTTCCACAGCAGAGCGCACTCGTGCGGCTAAGTCTAGCGCTGTGTAAGAGGCAATTACCGCGATCGCCAAGGAAAGTATTACCAAACCTATGTCATAAGTGCCAGTCATTGCGCTATGCATATCTTTTTCAACGTCGTTCGCAGATTGCTAAAAATCAATTGATATAAAAAAAGTTTTCCAGGGAAAGGAATGCATTTCTGAATAACTTCCTTCTCACCCTCATTTGCCGGTTTAATGCCCTGTCAACCTATCGCCCGTAAAAAGGAAGAATGAAAGCTCCCAATCCGATAAATTCGCCTAAAAAAGGAACTTTCACCGTTTTTAGACGAATTCATCAGCATTCGCCAGAATTGGATAATTAAATTTTTCGATAACTTGCTTTAAATTGTGTAATTTTATACTTGATTTTTTTGCTATCATAAGATAATACCTTCAGTTAAAGCGTCAGATTGGGACAGTAACAGTTCTGTCAACCACCTAAGCTAGCATTTTTTAATTAAATAAGCCCTAGTAAGAATTACTTATAAGACAGCTGCTGAACACTCACTTTTAGCAATTGGTTCAGTAGTCCTGTGGACAAAGAACTTCGGCAGTTCTGGCAATTAATGCAAATGAAGCCAAAAGTAAAATTACTTACTTTTCCTACTTTTCCTACTTGTTATTTGAGAGCTGCTGCGAGTATTGCCAAAGCCAAGCAGGTTTTGCTATTCAATCATTTTCGGTTCAACATATCATCCCCAGAAGTCGAAGGGTGGCGATCGCGCTTTTGATTTACTTCAACCAAAAGAAGCGCGATCGCTCTTTCTCCAGCCGCTGCGCGATCGCACTATTCATCTCAAGGTTATTATGCAGTTGATAGAATATCGCTAGATTCGCTAGCGAGAGGTGGAAAATGCCAACAGTTCAAGTTGAAGTACAACTATCTTCAGAAGAGTTGCTAAAGGCTGTTGAACAATTGAGCTTACCTGAATTAGAGAAATTTGTATCTCAAGTCCTCTTGCTACAAGCACAGCGCAAAGCTAATAGCCTACCGCAAGTCGAAGCTGAATTGTTAATAAAAATCAATCAAAGTATTCCTTCAGATATTCAGAAGTATTACGACGAATTGATTGCTAAGCGACAGGCTGAAACTCTCACGCCTACCGAGTATAGCGAGTTACTGCACTTGACCGAACAGATAGAAAAGCTGCAAGTGCAACGCATAGAATACTTGGCAGAGTTGGCACGTCTTCGTAAAATTTCGCTCACGGTATTGATGGAAGATTTAGGCATTCAGATACCAGCGTATGCCTGAAAGTCAAGGAAGACTTATAACATTTAAATCTAAGTTTTAACTGCGAGGATAGTGGGTTTTTACATAACAATTCACCACAGGCTGAAGTATGAAAAGTGTTTCGTTACCTTGTTTAGTTTTTTCTATCAACGAACGTCGTCCCAAAGATTGCATCACATCTAATAATTCTAAATGAGATAATTGCATATTCTCTGTAATTTCTAAAATAGAAACTGGCTCAGTTTCACTCGCCATAACGGACATCACCTTTTTTTCTAACTCTGATAAGCGATTAATACTGTTGAGTAATATAATATTTCAACTCTTCACTCAAAAATAGCGTGTCATACTTGGAAAATTCAGAAACTCTGCCACTAAATAAATCTTGAATCATTGTGGAAACTATCTTTAACCATAATGGGTTGGCTTGGTAGGTATTAATCAGTTTGTCCCATGTTTCCTCTTCAGCTAAACCTTTGTCTCTGAGTATTTCCCGTGCAGCTTCACCCAAACCATCTAGTTGTAATGAGCGAATTGGTCGATTTTCGCCTTCTAATGCAGCAAGTTCTCTAGGTTTATCCCAACTGTTCAGCACTACACAACTGTTATGGGATAGTTCTCCTAATCGTCTGAATAGTAAGCCATAATTCTCATATCCTGGTTGATAGTTTCCAGCGAGTTGTCCGCTGCTAAGAACCATCTGCACATCATCTAGTATGAGCAGACATCGGTGCTTTTTCAGATACTCCATCAATTGCGATAGTCTACAATCTGAATTTTCTGGTAACTCGGTTTCTTGATAGATAGAAAAAAATTGAATCAAGTTTTTCTCAATTAGTTTGAGGGGTGGTGAGTCGCAAAGACTCCGCCAAATTACATATTCAAATTTATCCTGAATTTGTTCTACCAATTTTACAGCCAGAGCCGTTTTACCAATACCACTAATTCCCAGCAGTGTTACTAGGCGACAGCGTTCTTGCACAATCCATTTTTCTAGCTTAGTCAGTTCCTCACTACGTCCATAGAAAGGCGAGACATCCGGCGCATCCCCCAAATCTTGACGCACCTTGATGGGATTATCTTCGTGAGAGGTTTGCTTATTGCTTGGCGTGGTTGTAACTTTTGGAGATTGCAAAGTATCTGCACAGATATTAACGTTACCAATCCCTACAAAGTCTTGTGCGAAATTTGATGAAATGATAGAGACTTGCCACCTTTCCAAGGTTGAGCGAAAATTTGCTCTACTAACATTTTCTCCTAATACATCTGAGAGAATCTTCCACAATTCAGATGCAACATCCCTGACATGACCTTCGGTGCAGTGGGATTCCTCTGCTATTTTTGAGTATTTATTACCTTGACAAACACCCCGTAATATAGCCTCTTGCAGATCGTCCAGGTGTTTTCCAGTCTTATCAAAAATTAGGCGATCGGCAAGCCTTAAGACTTCTTTAACATCCATTGGTCGGTTACATCCGAGGTTTTACCTATTATAATCCTACTTTTTCCGACTTTCTCCGAGCCGACCAACTAAATCCGACTTTTTCTTACTTCATTAGATGCTGAAAAATTATAAACTTGCCTACATTATCCGGCTTACAAAACTCATATAAAGCGATATTTGTATATTTATAGGATAGTCTAGGAGTCAGCAAATAACGATGAACGTACACCGGAATAAAAATTATCTCAAAAAGATGCTCAGTATAGCCGGAGTTGCTAGTACCAGCGTTTTTCTGGTTTTTCCAGCTTTTGCACTGGATAATCACAATGAAAATAACTCTAATGGCTGTTTAACTAACTATGTTTCCCAAATTGACTCAACTACGAAAAGTACAGGAGTAGTAGCTCAAAGCCCCACAGAAAATGGTCAGTGTGTTAATGCAAAAACCGGAAGTTTTATATGTTTAAATAATCCGAATCCTGCTTGTGGGAATCCTGTAGGATCTCGCATAACTAATATCACACCTATAAGAGAAAGTCCTGCTAGACCTGGCTCTTTTGCGTGTTTAAATAATCCAAGCTCCGAGTGTGGTAATCCTCCAAGCTTTAGAATCTGTCCATAGTTTTAGCTGGTCAGAGCGCGATCGCACTATTCTAAAAGGGCGATCGCGCTTTTGATTTACTTCAACCAAAAAAAGCGATCGCTTTCTCTTTTTACCCCAGCGTCAACACTCCCGCCGAAAAATTCACCGATAGTGGCAGCCTTTTTAACCACTGTAAACCTAGTAGAGGTTCGGCAATTCCTGCTCCCGCCAAAACTGGGATAATATATTCAACTTCATCTAGTACAACTCTTCCCTCATATATATCAAAAAACTCCTCGCCCCGTGCCAGTTGCATAGCTCGTTCACTTTCAACCTTATGCCATCCTAGGCTTTGGACATCTTGAGTATCAAGTGCCAGCCAGCCTGTTGTAAAGCCCGTATCTAATAACACTTCAAGGGGTAATTTTTCTCCATCATCTGCAATTAAATCAATTTCAAAAATTAGCTCTCCCCTCTCACCGAACTTGCCTGAAATCATATCTTGCCACAAGTTCCAGTTTCATTAAGACGCATGACACCTACCATACCAGTAGGGTATTTTTCACGAGCCTTTTGAACAGCTATTTCTTCATCGATATCAATAAAATAATCCCCACTGTTTGGTTCAATAATCATGAACCAGTTGTAATGGTCATTTATCAGTTGAGGGCTAACTTGTGCAAAAATCTCTCGATAACGCTGACCACGGGCATTTTTTTCAGCTTCTTGTCTGGCTAGTTCTTCTGGCAGTATTGTATATTCAGGGAATATTCTACCTTGACGACGCAGACGAGTTGGTTTGGTTTGAGTCATAACTTGGCTTTCTTATTTAAGGATAAGTGTTGGTTTTATCATGTATTAATTATAGGTTACATATTGTTGGCAATTCCATAACCTCCACCTCCAGGCGTCTCAATAACAAACACATCACTGGGTTGCATTTCTACAACCCCTGTACTTCCCAATTCCTCAACAGTTCCATTACTACGTTGGACAGAATTTTTACCCAATGCACCCGATCCGCCACCGTGCAATCCAAAGGGAGAAATTACACGACGACTTGATAAAATTCCAGCAGTCATTGGTTCAAGAAAACGAAGGCGACGGATAACACCATTACCGCCGCGATGATGCCCATTCCCACCACTATTGGGACGAATAGCAAAACTTTCTAAAAGGATGGGAAATCGCCATTCTAATACTTCTGGATCGGTGAGGCGGGAGTTTGTCATGTGAGTTTGTACGGCGTCGGTGCCGGGGAAATTTGCGCCAGCACCAGAACCACCGCAGATAGTTTCGTAATATTGATAGCGATCGCTTCCAAAGGTAAAATTATTCATGGTTCCTTGGGAAGCTGCCATTACCCCCAGCGCCCCATACAAAGCATCGGTAATGTTTTGCGAAGTTTCCACATTTCCCGCCACTACAGCAGCAGGATAACGCGGATTTAACATACACCCTTCGGGAATAATAATTTCCAAAGGTTTGAGACAACCAGCATTGAGGGGAATATCGTCATTCACTAAAGTGCGGAAGACATACAATACTGCTGCCTTGCACACTGCTGCTGGTGCGTTGAAATTGCTAGGTTGCTGAACAGAAGTGCCGGTAAAATCTATTTTGGCGCTGCGAGTTGATTTGTCGATGGTAATTGTAACTGCGATCGCGCTGCCATTATCCAGAGGACAGGTGAAACTGCCATCTTTGAGAACCTCGATAACCCGACGTACAGACTCTTCTGCATTGTCCTGCACAAAGCCCATATAAGCTTGCACCGTCTCTAAACCATAATGAGCCATCATTTTGTGGAGTTCCTGCACGCCGCGTTCGTTGGCGGCAATTTGTGCTTGCAAATCTGCAATATTTTTACTGGGATTTCGCGCTGGGTAAGCGCTAGATGCAAGCAGTTCCAGCAGTTCTTTTTCTCGAAAATGTCCCCGTCCAAGTTGGAAATTATCAAGTAGCACTCCTTCTTGTTCTACCGTGGTGCTGTTTGGAGGCATGGAACCTGGGGTGATACCGCCGATATCTGCATGATGTCCCCGCGAGGCGACGTAGAAGAGGGGAAGAGTGGGAGGGGAGATTGTAGAGTCGCGATTTATCGCGTCTGGAGAGGAAGCAAATACAGGGGTAATAACGGTAATATCGGGTAGGTGCGTGCCGCCGTTGTAGGGATTGTTCGATGCAAAAACATCTCCCGGTTTGATAGTGTCGCCAGTGTCAATTAAACTTTTGACACTTTCACTCATGGAACCCAGATGCACGGGAATATGGGGGGCGTTAGCGACTAGCTGCCCGTTTTGGTCAAAAATTGCACAGGAGAAATCTAAGCGTTCTTTGATGTTGACTGAAGAACTGGTATTTTGCAGAGTGATACCCATTTGTTCAGCGATCGCGCGAAACAAATTATTGAAAATCTCTAGCATCACCGGATCGGGGCGATTCTGGATTTTAGATTCTGGATTTTGGATGGATAATTGTAAATCTGCCGAACGCTGCAAAATCAGATGATTGCGATCGCTTAGTTGTGCCTGCCAACCGGGTTCAATCACATTCGTACCCGTCGCATCGGCAACGATCGCAGGGCTAGAAATGCAGTCTCCTGGTTGCAAATCCTCTCGCTTATACACTGGCGTCTCGTGCCACCGATCCGCCGTATACATTTGTACAGTTGCCACCGGCGAGGGAAGTTCAGCGCTGCGACGCTCAATTATTGATTCCTCTACCACCTCCGTCTTCGCCACCACCTCAACCGAAACCGCCTCTACAATCAGCCTTTTATCTTCCACAACAAAGCCGTAACGCTGCCGATGCGACTCCTCAAACCGCCCCCTCATCGCCCCTGTATCCCCAAAATCTACAATCAGCGCCGAATCAGTTCCCTCATACCGTAAATGCACCTTCCGAATTATCTGAACCTCCTCTTCCTGCGCGTCTTTGCGGTTTAACTCCTCCTCTCCCTCTGTTGCCAACTCCGCCAATATCCGATCTAGCGTCGGTAGCAATTCCTCACTCAGCTGTGCCTCCACCGCCCGTTCCCGCAGCACCCGCACATCTGCCAAACCCATACCATAAGCCGATAACACGCCAGCGTAGGGATGCAGAAACACCTGCTTCATCCCCAAGGCATCGGCAATCAGACAAGCGTGTTGTCCCCCCGCACCACCAAAGCAGCACAAAGTATATTCCGAAACGTCATAACCGCGCTGGAGGGAGATTTTTTTAATCGCACTCGCCATTTTTTCAACAGCGATCGCTAAAAATCCAGCCGCCACCTGTTCCGGCATCCGGTTGTCGCCAATTTCTGCCGCCAGTTGAGTAAACTTTTGCCGCACCACTTCTGCATCCAGCGGCAAGTCTCCGTTCGATCCAAACAATTTCGGGAAAAACTCCGGTTGCAACTTGCCCACCATCACATTGCAATCCGTCACCGTCAGCGAACCGCCTTTTCCATACGCAGCGGGACCCGGATTCGCCCCCGCTGATTCGGGACCCACGCGATACCTCGCACCATCGAAGAAGAGAATCGAACCGCCACCGGCAGCAACCGTATGAATTGCCATCATCGGCGTTCGCAATCGCACCCCGGCAACTTCCGTTTCAAAGGTGCGTTCGTATTCGCCATTGTAGTGGGCGACATCGGTAGAAGTGCCGCCCATATCAAAGCTGATGATTTTGTTGAATCCCGCCATCAAGCTTGTCTGTACCGCGCCGACAATGCCCCCAGCCGGACCAGATAAAATACTGTCTTTCCCTTGAAACTGTTGGGCATCGGCAAGTCCACCGTTGGATTGCATGAACTGTAGGGGCGGGGAAAAGCCTCTCTCCTTGTCGGAGAAGGGTTGGGGAGAGGTTAATCCAGATGTATTGTCTCCGCCCGTACCACCCAACTGACTTGCCACGCGATCTACATATCGGCGCAAAATGGGTGACAAATAAGCATCAACGACAGTGGTATCGCCGCGACTTACCAACTTCATCAACGGGCTAACTTCGTGCGACACCGAGACTTGGGTAAAGCCAATTTTCCGCGCTAACGCCGCGACTTGCTTTTCGTGTTCGGGATAGCGATAGCCGTGCATGAAGGCGATCGCGCACGAGCGAATACCGTCGTCGTATGCTTGTTGTAGAGACGCAATATATCCTGTTTCTACCGGGATTAATTCTTCGCCTTGGGCGCTGTAGCGTTCCTCGACCTCAATCACTCGCTCGTAGAGCATCTCTGGCAATACAATGTGACGGGCGAAGATATCGGGACGATTTTGGTAGCCGATGCGGAGGGCATCTCGAAATCCCTGAGTAATCACCAGAAGAGTGCGATCGCCTTTGCGTTCCAGCAGCGCATTCGTCGCCACTGTCGTTCCCATCTTGACAACCGCAATCTGTTGCGATGGAATGGGTGCATCTGCCGCAATTCCCAAAATGTCCCGAATCCCCTGCACTGGCGCGTCAGTATAGCGTTCGGGATTCTCCGACAGCAGCTTATGAATTACCAGTTGTCCATCCGGACGCCGCGCCACAATATCAGTAAACGTACCACCGCGATCGATCCAGAATTGCCAGCGGTTATTCCCGTGGGAAGGTTGATTGGAATGCATAATAAAAAATAATCGGGCTATCTTGATGATAAAATCTTTCTGAGTAATTCTTATTATAAATACAGTTGCTAGTTTGTTCGGTTTTAATTTAAAAATAGCCAATTTACTTTAATAACCATATTTTTTAATATAAAAATGCTTTTTTGCCCTAAAAAATCTTTTAAGTTCGTAGGTTGGGTTGACGTAGGAAACCCAACATCTGCACGGGTTACGCTATTGCTATCCCATTCTACAAATAATTACTCCCACCTACTTATGAAAATGCTTTTTTGTAAAAAAAGATTAGATTATAATTTTGGTTAAAAAGTTAAACTAACAAATATAAATGTAACTCAGTTTTTTATAGCAAAAGGATGTTTTAGATAATGCCTTATCTCACCGAAGCCAGTAAAATCAAACTTATAATTGATGAATATTCAAAGCGTCAACTTTTATATTTAGATACAGAAGTTGCTGATTATAATACTCGCAAGCCGAAACTCTCTTTAATTCAAATACTAGATGACTTCACCGATGTAAGTGGTGAAAGTGTTTGTATTTTAGATGTTTTAGAACAACCTGAAATCGCAGAAATATTTATTGAAAAAATTATGCTTAATCCCGCGATTGAAAAAGTGTTTCACAATTCTAGCTATGATGTGAAGTTCTTAGGAAAAACTAAAGCTAAAAATGTAAGTTGCACTTTAGAAATTGCTAAATCAATACCTTACTATTTATTGCCAGTGCCAAATTTACAATTGAGAACTCTGGCAGAAAACCTGTGCTATTTTCCCAATGTAGACAAAACCGAACAAGGCAGCGACTGGGGAGTGCGATCGCTGACAGAAAACCAGCTACATTATGCAAAGATGGACCCAATTTATCTGGCTCATGTGCATCAGCGACTGTTGGAATTAACTCAATTGAGTAGTCCAAATCCAGAACAGGAAGATGTAACAGCCCTAGCCCAACGCTATCGAGAAATTGAGCAGCAATGGAAGTTGCTGGATACAGAAATTAACCACATCCAAAACAGGCTCAAAGCAGCAATGCAGGCACAGGAATTATCAGAAACCAAGTATTTCCAGCTATCTAGTTATGAGCGAACTACAAAAAAAGTTGCGTTTAATCAGTTGGCAAGACTGGCAGAAATTCATGGAATTGATTTAGAGTTTCCGGTGACGCTGACACAAAATCTTCAGAAAGAACTGGGAGACTTGATCTCGGAACTTCCAGTGGAAGAGGAGAAAAGTACCAATGTGCGGCTGACTCCCAAAGAACAGGAAGACGAAGAGGATGATGATATTCCATTTTAGGGAAAATTCTGGTAACTTAGATTCCAGATTTTTATCCGGAATAGCAGTCTGTTCTCGTGTGTAAAAGCTCGTAGCTAACCTTCGTATTCAAGAGGTTTTTGTAATGCTTCCCAATTTATTACACCGCAAACAGACGCATTTCATTTTGTGGCGTCCAGGAAATATTCAACCACATCCAACGCTTTACATTGGCTACTTTCCAGCAGATAATCCAAACTCATTTGCAAACTTTCAAGAATTTGACCTGATCCAATCAACAGATTTTCCAGAATTGTGGGAAATCCCCGCTGAAAACTGCAATTTAATCGACGGGCAGGTTTATTTTTACTGGTTTAAAGTCCGCGACACCGACGCCTACACCAACACCCCTCGAATTCTCTACTGCACCGATCCTACAGCTTACACAGTAGATCGGCGTTTCTCTGCCCCAAAAGAATCCTCCCAAGAAAACAGTATCTCCAGCCTAGATCCAGCCAGCGTAATATTGTATCGAGATAAAATGCTGGTTCCGTGCGATCCGGAGGGGCAAACTGCGGATTGGGAAGGAGATACGACAGAAAACCTACAACCTAATAATCGGTTAGTTATTTACGAGTTACCCACCCGCTGGACTCGAATTCGTTCAACTGGGGGAATTCAAGAAGGAAATGGGACTTTTCAAGACGTAATTTCTCTATTTGTGCAAGAAGCGATCGCGCCTAATTTTTCTACAGTCCGCGCCTTACAAAACCGCGCTCATCTTGTGGAATTAGGTGTCAATGCTTTGGAACTTTTACCGCCATCTGATAGCGATCAAACGGATAATTGGGGCTACGGTACGGCTAATTATTTTGCCCCCGATTATGACTTAGGTCGCCCAGATAGTCAAGAAGCACCTACTGCTTCCACCGATTTAATCAATATCATCAAAGTTTGCCATGAACACGGCGTGCGCTTTTTTGTTGATGCGGTAATGGCTTTCTCCTACAACAATCCTTACCGTAATATCAATTATCTGGATTTTTACATCAAATTTAACAGCGGCGATGCAGAACAAGGAAATCGGGACGGATTTGGCGGTGATTTGTTTAAGTACAACTTTTGGGTACAAGGCTATCACCCGATAACAGGAAACCTGTCGCATTTCGTTCCTGCCCGCGAATACATGAAAGCCTACATTGCCCACTGGATAGATTATTATCGGGTAGATGGTTTGCGCCTCGATAGCGTCAACAATATCGGCAATTTTGACTTTTTGCAGGAATTCAAAGATTATGCGCGATCGCTTTGGCAGGAGCAAGGCAAAAGCGGTGATAAATTTCTTGTAGTCGGTGAAGAATTAAGCGTCCCTCTGGCTTTAATTTCTCAGAATCGCCTCGACGGACTGTGGAACGAAAAGTTTAAGCAGATTGTCCGTAGCGTCATTCTAGGACAAAATTCTTCTGATGAGCCTAGCTTTGAATGGAGCGTCCGCAAACTCATTGACTGTCGTAACTTAGGGTTTGCAGATGGTTCTCAAGCGGTTAATTATTTGACTTCCCATGATGTGGGAGGTTTTGGCAACGAACGTCTCTACAGCTACCTAAATAACAATCAAGTTTTTGATACAGAAAAGCGCATCAAACTAGCATTTGTTTGTTTGTTTACTGCTGTCGGGGTTCCGATGATTTTGGCAGGAGATGAATTCGCTGATCAGAATGACTTGCCAACTTCAGATGACCATAAAAAACAGGTCGATCCGGTTAACTACAGCCGTCTGACGGATGATTGGCGACAGCGTATTTTCAATTATGTTTGTAGATTAGTGAAGTTTCGGACTACTTCTAATGCTTTAGCAGTAAATGACACTCATTTTATTCAGGTTGACTTCAATGAAGGCAAGCGAGTTGTTGTTTGGCAGCGAGGCAAAGACGATCAATTAGTGATTGTGGTGGCGAATTTCTCTGAGTACGGGACTCCTCCAGGTTCTGAGTATAAAATACCGAATTGGCCTGCAACTCCGGCAGGTAAACAGTGGAAAGAAATGACGCAAGATCGCATGGTTCCAGTTGAATGGGCAGGCAAAGAAGGTGTCTTCCCGTGGGAAGCGAAGGTGTACGAGCTAGTTTAAAGCAATTCACCCTTAAATAGGGACACAGCACTGCCGTGTCCCTATGGGTTTCTAAACATCAATACACGCTATTTTCTGCTAAATTCGCTGGTAGCTAATTAAGTTTCGTCGTAGCGTGGCGCAGTCAGAATGATAGCGCTTGACTGAATTTCTAGTAGTTAATCCCGATTTCAACTTGGTTTGCCAACCGCTTGAGAATGACTTAGCGTTTTTTGCATTTTTCCATAGTTTTTCTTCTGATTAGATGGGCATCTAATTAAAAGTTGAGAGAATTAGTTTTGTCCAAATTACCGTCACAGATGGCGAATGCCAAAAGCCAAGCCGTGACAGACGCCAGTAAGAAAATCTAAATCCAGGGTGTCAATGCGATCGCTCGGCTGATGGTAGTGTGGATTCCGCATAAACGCCGTATCCGTCACCATCATTGCTTTATAGCCCAAATCCCAGAAGGGCGAATGATCGCTCAATCGCGTTTGGCGAACCATTAATCCTTTATTTGGCACCGGCAACCATTCGCTTGGAACCCCAACTTTACGAATGTTGCGGCTAAGGTGGATTAAATCAGGAATGGTCGGCAAATTACCGATTAAAGCAATGAAATCACCCCGATTGGGGTAAAAGCGTTCTAAACCAGTCGGATAGCGTTGCGAACCAGGGGCAGAATCGCAATATCCCAGCATTTCTAAGGAAAGCATCAAACGAAGCGATTGTCCTTGTTGCTTCAAATCAGCGGCATATTGCTGACTCCCCAGCATCCCGTATTCTTCCATATCAAAAGCAACCAATCGCACCGGGTATTTTGCCGGTTCTGCTGCGAAAATTCTCGCTAATTCCAATAGCGCGGCGACACCCGTGGCATTATCATCTGCGCCTGGGGTGCCCGGTGCCGCGTCATAGTGTGCGCCAATGAGAATCGGGGACTTCTGGTTATTTGTCACAGCGGGTAGATTCAGGATGAGATTCTGATGGTTTTGACCTCGAATGCTGAACTCATGGGTTTTTACAGTTCCCCATTGTTGCAGTTGTTCGCGGATGTAGTGCTGTACGTAGAAATGCCCCGAACTGGCGAGATAAGGATCGCGATCGCGTACTATTTGGGTGAGATGCGATCGCAAGTTTTCTTTTAAATCCAATTGTCTATTGCTCCTGAGTTTCTAACCAGGCGATTAAATCATTTACACACGAGAAATCCAATAGCGCCTTGCCCAAATCTTCTAACTGGGGAATGGATAATTGCTCAACACGCATAAGCATTTGTTGGGTTTCGATACCTCAACCCAACCTACCTTTGTTTGGGATTTTTAGCTTCTTCGTGAACCGGATTGATTACTATTAGGACTTACGCAAGAACTCTCTGCAACTCTTATTCCTTCGTGTCCTTTGCGTCCTTCGCGGTTCGTTTTTCCATAACTTTGCGTAAGTCCTGGCTATACTTGCATCGTTTCTAAAAATAGGGATACGGCAATGCCGTGTCCCTATTTAAGCCCAAAGAATTGAGAACAAATAACCTCAACTTAGCAGTTATTTTAAACAGACAAAGCTGAGGAAAAAGCCTTGGACTGAGTGGGCTGGAGTAGATACTCAGAGTCAACTTTTTCAGCAGCCAAGGGTACCAGTTGCACCGCACAAGCTTTCAGTTCTGGTTGCAGTGATTCGGGACAAGATTCGGCATGGGTGAGGGCGTTAGCTTCGGCACCATCCGCCCAAAGAGCGCCCCAGTGCATGGGGACAAAGGTAATACCGGGAGCGATCGCCTTTGTGACCTTGGCGGGGAATCGAGCAGTGCCGCGACGACTTCGCACTTCCACCCAGTCATTCTCCTGAATCTTCAAAGAAGCCGCATCGCGGGGATGAATTTCAATGAATGGCTGCGGGTGCATCTGGCGGAGTTTCTCAATGCGTCCGGTACGGGTTTGGGTGTGCCAGTGTCCGTAAAGTCTGCCCGTCGTCAGAACAAAAGGATAATTGGGATCGGGCGGTTCTGCCAGCCCCCGCGAATGATAGGCACCAAACCGCGCCCGTCCATCCGGCGTCGGAAAGCTCAAATTGGTGTAAAGCCTTTTAGGAGTGCTGAGGGAAGATTTTTTCGGTTCATTTTTAATTTTTAATTTTTCATTTTTAATTGGTTCGGGCCACTGAAGCGGACCTTGTTGCGCCAGTCGTTCGTGACTGATGCCGCTCATATCGCAGACGCGATCGCGTGTCAACTTCACATATTCGGCATAGACTGACGCTGACGTATCGTAGGAAAATTTTTCGGCAAAACCTAAGCGCCGTGCGACTTCTGCGAAGATTTGCCAATCGGGTTTGGCTTCTCCTGGGGGAGTGCGAAATGCCTGACACAGCGTTACCACTCGCTCGGAGTTGGTCATCGTGCCGGTTTTCTCGCTCCACTGCGCCGCCGGGAGCAAAACGTGAGCAAAGGCGGCGGTTTCGGTGGGGTAGTAGGCGTCTTGATAGACCGTGAAAGGCGATCGCTGCAATGCGGCTTTCGCACGTTCCAAGTCAGGTAAACTAACAGCGGGGTTCGTAGCGGCAATCCAGAGAACGCCCACATCTCCGGTTTCCAAACCCGTGATGATGTCCCACGCCGTGCGACCGGGATAGGGCGAAATTTGTCCGGCGGGGAGTTGCCAAAACGCTTCAAGTTCCGCTCGATGTTGGGGATTTTTGACCGCTCGATATCCAGGCAGAATGTGGCAAAGACCCCCAGTTTCCCTACCGCCCATTGCATTGGGTTGACCCGTGAGGGAAAACGGCCCCGCACCGGGTTTGCCAATTTGGGCGGTCATCAGGTGCAGATTCACGATCGTTCGCACCTTGGCAGTACCTTCTGAAGACTGATTCACACCCATCGACCACAGAGACAGCACGCGCTTCGACTTTGCCCAGTATCGCGCTGCTGTTTCCAGCTCATGGATGGAAATGCCGCATCGGTCGGCGACCACTTCCGGTGGATAGTGCTGGATGACTTCTGCAAAAGCTGGAAAATTTGTCGTGTTCTCGTCAATGAAATAAGAATCAATCTCGCCCCAACGCAGCAGCAGGTGAGCGATGCCATTGAGGAGATCCATATCCGTGCCTGACCGAATCGCCAAGTGCAAATCTGCTGCCTCAGCCGTTTTCGTCCGGCGCGGATCGACCACAATCATTTTGACGTGGGGGTTTTTCTTGTGGTGTTTCCGCAGGCGGTTAAAGATGATGGGGTGACACTCAGCGGTGTTGCTGCCGATGATAAAAGCACAGTCGGTCAAGTCTAAATCTTCGTAGCAGCAAGGAGGACCATCTGAACCAAAACTTTGCATATAACCCGCAACGGCGGAGGACATACACAGCCGGGAGTTGGAATCAAAATTATTCGTGCCCAGACACCCTTTGAGCAGTTTCTGAGCAACGTAGTAATCTTCAGTTTGCAGTTGCCCGGAGCCGTACATACACACGGCGTCCGCTCCTTGAGTTGCCAGAACGGTTTGAATCTTGCCCGCTACGCGATCCAAGGCTTCCTCCCAACTGGCGCGGCGGAAGGGTTCATCCAGGGAGTCGCGCATCATCGGATAGAGAAGGCGGTCTTTGGAAAGGGATTCGGCAACGGTAGCACCTTTGACACACACCATCCCCTGACTGGAAGGGTGCGCGCGATCGCCCTGCACTTTCCAGATGGGATTCCCTTGAGCATCCCGATGCGTTAGCTTACCGGCTTGGGCTGGAGGTGACACCTCCAATCCACAGCCGACGCCGCAGTAAGGGCAAAGGGTTTTTGTACTGTCAGTTGTCATTAGTCAGTTGTCAGTTGCTATCTTGTTGGATTGCTAATTGCTATTAGCCATACTTGCATTGGGGAAAAGGGGATTAGCCATTAACCAATAACTAATCATCATCATGAGCAAATCGGTTGAACAGGAAGTCGAGGGCGTAGTTCCGCAGGTTGTAATATTCCGGATCTTCCATAATCCGGGCGCGATTGCGGGGGCGGGGGAAGGGAATCTTCAAAACTTCGCCGATGTTTGCCGATGGCCCGTTGGTCATCATCACCAGCCGATCTGCCAAGAAGAGTGCTTCGTCGATGTCGTGGGTAATCATCAAGACGGTGACTTGATGTTCGCGCCAGATGGTTAGCAGTTCTTCTTGTAATTCTTCCTTAGTGATGGCATCTAAGGCTCCGAATGGCTCATCCAGAATTAATACTTTAGGACGAATCGAGAGCGCCCTAGCGATCGCTACTCGCTGTTTCATCCCCCCAGACAGCTGAGACGGTTTTTTGTCAGCCGCTTCAGTAAGTCCTACCATTGCCAGATGCTCCCGGACGATGGCGACTTTTTCCGATCGGGGTTTGCCGGAATAGACAGAATCCACGGCTAGGTAAACGTTCTCGAAGGCAGTCAACCAGGGAAGCAGGCAATAGTTCTGAAACACCATCATCCGGTCTGGACCGGGTTCGCGGATTTTCAGGGTTTCTAGCCGCACTTCACCGTCAGTTGGCTTGTTGAAACCTGACACCATGTTTAACAGGGTAGATTTGCCGCAACCAGAGTGCCCGATCAGGCAGATAAATTCGCCTTCGTAGACGGTGAGGTTTACCCCATCCAGAACGGTATACGACCCGGTAGGCGTGGGATAAATTTTGGAAACGTCTTCAATTACCAAATACGGGTCGCGGTTGACGGTTTCTGGGGTTAGTTGGGTGACGACGCCTGTGTTGTTCAAAGTGTGCATGGGGAGGTTGAAGGTTGTTAATAGGAAATGGCTAATGACTGATAACTAACGACTCACAACTAATGGGTCGATGTTAATTTCTTCGATGTGAATTGGACGCTTAATTTCCAAGCTATTGAGGTATTGGATGGGATCGTCGGGATTGAAAATGGTGCCGTCAAACATCTGCATGGGTGCGCGATCGCGTCCAATATCCATTAAGCCTAGTTCCCGCGCCGCTTCCCCAAATACATCGATGCGCCGCACCCGTTCTTGAATTTCTAGCCAGTTTTTGGGAAACGAGACAATTCCCCACCGTGCTAGCTGAGTCATCACCCACAGTCCTTCCTCCCGTTCTGGGAAGTTCGCTTTATCTACAAAGAACTGGTTATAACGCAATATCTGTTCGGGTGCTGCGCCCGTCCCGCGAACGTAGGGATCGATAAAGCCGGGACGGGTGTATTCTGGGGCGGAGCCGACGTATTGCGGCTGACAAAGTAAGTTGAGAATTTCTTCCCGATTGCGTCGGTCATCGCAGTATTCGCAAGCTTCCAAAAGTGCTTTGATTAAGGCGATATGAGCTTGCGGATGCTTATTTGCCCATTCTTCCTTGCATCCGAGTACTTTCTCCGGATGTCCCGCCCACAACTCCATATCGGTCGCAATGACAAAACCGAGTTTTTCATGAACGGCGCGAGAGTTCCAAGGTTCGCCAACACAGTAGCCATCAATACTTCCAGATTTCAGATTGGCGACCATTTGGGCGGGTGGAATCACCGTCAAACTGACATCTCGATCGGGATCGATGCCGCCACTTGCCAGCCAGTAGCGCAGCATCATGTTGTGCATGGAGGCAGGATGCACCACTCCTAGGGTATGGATTTTGTCGGGAGTTTGGGCGATCGCTTCCTTGAAATCTGCCAAGGTGCGAACGCCGCGATCGTATAAATCCTTACTCAAAGTAATCGCATTGCCATTGCGCGATAAAGTCATCGCCGTACACACGGGCATTGGCGGCTGACCATCGGCTCCCAAAGTCATTGCCATCGGCATCCCAGCAACCATCTGGGCGGCGTCCAGGCGTCCTGTCGCCACCCCTTGCGCGATCGCTTTCCAACTGGGTTCGCGGTTCAGCGTCACATCTTCTAACCCGTGCTTGGCGAAGAAACCTTTTTCCTTTGCCACTACCAAAGGGGCGCAGTCAGTCAGGGGAATAAAACCAATTTCCAGATTGATTTTCTCCAACCCATTCCGGGCAACCACCACAGGTTGCGTTGCCTTGCGCTGCTTGGCTTTTTTCTGCTGGTTGAGGAAGTAAATTATCTCATTCCGCAAGCCGTAGTAGCTGGGATGATTAACGACCTCCATCCGCTTGCGCGGACGGGGGATGGGGACTTCCAGAATTTGCCCGATATGCGCGTCTGGACCATTGGTCAGCATCACAATTCGGTCAGACAGTAGCAGTGCTTCGTCCACATCGTGCGTCACCATGATCGCGGTGACTTTGCTTTCCTGGCAGATTTGCATCAACTTTTCTTGCAAGCCGCCCCGTGTCAAGGCGTCTAGTGCCCCGAACGGTTCATCGAGTAGCAGCAACTTAGGACGAAGGGCGAGGGCACGCGCGATCGCTACCCGCTGTCTCATTCCCCCCGATAGCTGACCGGGTCGTTTATCCGCAGCATTCCGCAACCCCACCAAATCGATGTGATGCTCCACAATCCCCTTGCGTTCACCCCTGGGCTTGTTTTGCAATACTTCATCTACCCCCAGAGCGATGTTTTCCCGCACGGTTAGCCAGGGAAGCAGCGAATAATTTTGGAACACCACCATTCGGTCTGGTCCTGGCGAAGTCACCTGTCGCCCTTCTAAAATCACACCCCCACTCGTGGGTCTATCTAGACCAGCGACCATATTCAGTAGGGTGGATTTGCCGCATCCAGAGTGTCCAATTAAAGAAACAAATTCACCTTGTTTGATTTTCAGGTCAATATTCTTGAGTGCCACATAAGTACCGCCATTGGCAAGCGAGTACACCCGGTCAACATGGTCGATTTCTACAAAGACAGACATAAAAGAGGATTGAGGTATGAGGACTGAGGACTGAGGGCTGAGGGCTGAGGACTGAGGGCTGAGGTATGAGGACTGAGGACTGAGGACTGAGGGCTGAGGTATGAGGGCTGAGGTATGAGGGCTGAGGTATGAGGGCTGAGGTATGAGGGCTGAGGACTGAGGGCTGAGGTATGAGGGCTGAGGTATGAGGGCTGAGGACTGAGGACTGAGGGCTGAGGACTAAGTGAGGGAACTAAAAGAGGACTGAGGGATAAAGATTGAAGATGAGTTGAGAAGTTAAAAGCGAAGATTTTACTTATACTTCCTCCTCACTCCTCAGTCCTCAGTCCTCAGTCCTTACTCCTTACTTCTGTTCTTCTGGTACAACTTTGGAGGCGACGAAACCGACCACCCTGTCTAGCAGCAGACCCACAATGCCGACATACACAAGCGCGAGAATAATTTGGCTCAGTAAAGAGTTGTTGTAAGCATCCCAGATAAAGAAACCAATTCCCACACCGCCTACCAACATTTCAGCAGCAACAATTGCCAGCCAAGACAAACCAATCCCAATCCTAAGTCCAGTAAAGATATAAGGAACCGCTGCGGGAAAGAGAATCTTAAAGAAATACTTCTGCTTAGAAAGTCGCAACACTCTGGCGACGTTTCGGTAATCTTGAGGAATCTGCTGTACGCCCACCGTGGTGTTAATAATAATGGGCCAGATAGATGTAATAAAAATTACGAAAATAGCTGAGGGATTGCTTTGTTGAAATGCCGCCAGAGAAATCGGTAGCCATGCTAAGGGGGGAATGGTACGCAGAACCTGAAAGAGGGGGTCTAAAGCACGGTAAGTAAACTGATTGGTGCCAATCAAGATACCCAAGGCGATCCCAACTATGGTAGACAGAGAGAAGCCAATCGCCACCCTTTGTAAGCTGGCGAAAATTTGCAACGCCAAGCCTTTATCCGTACCGCCATTATCAAAAAAGGGATTGATGATATAAGGGTCCCAAGTTTCACTTAGCACTAGCAGTGGTCCTGGCAACCCTTTAGAACCGGGAGGGCAGAGGATTTGCCAAACGATCAAAAAGACTGCCAGTGCTAGCAGCGGTGGTACAATGTGTTTAAGTTTCTTCTGGAAGAAGTTGCCGATTAACTTCTGGGGATTGTTACTTAAAAAGCGATTCTCAGTCCTAGCGGCCATTTTTTCTCCTATTTGTTAATCATATTGATTAGTTATTGGCTAGGGAATAGCGAGTAGGCGATCGCTCTTGAACAATTAGCAATTAGCTACTCGCTATTCGCCATTTATGCCTTCTTAATCTTGAGACTCTTCAAGTATTCCTCTGGCTTTTCTGGGTCAAACTTGACGCCATCAAAGAACGTTTCCACACCTCTAGAGCTGCTGGTCGGAATTTCTGTATCTGCAACTCCCAACGCTTTTGCCGCTTCTTTCCAGAGGTCTTCCCGGTTCACTTTGTCAACAAGTTCTTTAACTTTGGTGTCAGCAGGAATATTACCCCAACGGATGTTTTCAGTCAGGAACCAGGTGTCGTGGCTCTTGTAGGGATAAGAAGCGTTATCTGACCAGAACTTCATCAGCAGCGGACTATTTTGCACGACTGGGCGACCATCGCCGTAGTCAATGTTGCCTTTGGCACGCTCTATAATATCTTTGGCTGGCACCTTGAACCACTTTGCTTGGGAGACAATTTGGCACATCTCCTCTTTGTTTTCTGCCTTGTCGCACCACTGCTGGGCTTCTTGGACTGCCATTAGCAGCGCTTTGGCAGAATTGGGATTTTTATCTACCCAATCAGCCCGCATGGCAAAAGCTTTTTCGGGATGGTCTTTCCACAGTTCTCCCGTCACCAAGGCGGTGTAACCCTGCCCTTGGTTCACCAGCTGGGCGTTCCACGGTTCGCCTACACAGAAGGTTTCCATGTTGCCCGTTTTCATATTCGCCACCATCTGGGGCGGTGGTACGGGGACTGTAGAAAGATCCTTGTTGGGATCGATGCCGCCTGCTGCTAACCAGTAGCGCATCCAGAGGTCGTGGGTACCACCGGGAAAGGTAATGGCTGCTTTGAGGTCATTCTTGCCTCCAGCTTTGGCTTTGGCAAAGGCTTCTTTGAGTCCTTTGCTGTCTAAGCCGACTTTTGCATCTTTGTAAGTATTGGCAACAGAAATTGCTTGACCGTTGGTATTCAACCGCGCCAGGATGTACATCGGCACTGGCTGCTTGTTCTTGGTTTGTCCCAAGGTCATAAAGTAAGGCATGGGGGATAAAATATGCGCCCCATCAATGCCACCGGCGTTACCGGCTGTACCTAGCTCCAAATTATCGCGGGTGACGGGCCAAGAAGCTTGCTTGACAACTTCGACATCTGTCATGCCGTATTTGGCAAACAACCCTTTTTCCTTCGCTACGATCAGGGGTGCAGAATCCGTCAGAGCAATAAATCCTAGCTTGGCGGTGGTTGTTTCTACTTTCGGTGCGTTGGCTGCCGTGCTGGTGGCAGCGGGGGAGGAACCCGAAGCGGATTTGGCGCTATTGGTGGGGCCGGAACTACAGCCATGAGCCAACAGGCTTCCTGCTGTGGCTACTCCTGCTGTAATAATGAATTGCCGTCTAGAAAATCTGCTCATATTTCTCATGCAAGTGGTAAGTCGGTGGTAGGGAGTCGGTAATTGGCGGTAGGGAGTCGGTAAAAGCTTCTCCGCTTAAAAGCGAGGTGTAGCCCCAAACTGTTCGATCAATAAGTTCCGCAATAAGGGTTTGAGGTCTTCGCAGGGAATGCTTTTCTGGACGCAGGTACCCAGATGGGCTTCTTTACCGACTTTGCCGCCCATGTAAAGATCGACACCTTCTAAGGTTTTGCCGTTTTTGCGAACTTTCGTCCCCATCAAACCGATGTCGGCGACTTGAGGCTGACCGCAGGAGTTGGGGCAACCAGTCCAGTGAATCCGCACGGATTTGGTTAGAAATAATTCGGCTCCCAGTTCCTCAATCGTTGCCAGGGCGCGGTTTTTGGTTTCTATCAAGGCAAAGTTGCAGAACTGTGACCCGGTGCAGGAGACTAGCGATCGCGATAAGGGATCGGGATTGATGGAGAATCGCTCTAGCAGGGGTTCGGCTAAGCAGGAGTCTAAGCGCGAGTCGGGAATATTGGGGATGATGACATTTTGCTCAACTGTGAACCGCATTTCGCCGCTGCCGTAGACTTCAGCCATTCGGGCGAGGTCTAGCATATCCTGGGCATAAAGACGCCCTACAGGAACGTGTAAGCCGATGTAGTTTAAGCCGGGTTGCTGCTGCGGGTACACGCCGATATGGTCGCGCTTTTCCCAGTCAATTTCGTCTTTTTCTGCGGCTAGTTGCAGTGGCTTATCCAGATATTCTTCTACCAATGCTCGGAACTGTTCTAACCCCAATTCATCGATCAGCCACATTAAGCGTGCCTTGTGCCGATTCGATCTAGGGCCGCGATCGCGAAAAACTTCTAAAACGGCTCGGCATACTTCTACAACATCGTCGGGATGCACCCAAGCATTGAGGGGAATGGCAGCATCGCACCGTTTGGCAGAGAAGAAGCCACCGACGAGGACATTGAAACCGAAGATGCCATCTTTGTAGGCGGGGACGAAGGCGAGGTCATTGATTTCAGCGTGAACTGAGTTGTCGCGACAACCCGCGATCGCAATATTGAATTTCCGGGGCAGATTGCTGAAAGCTTTGTTGCCTTCCCCATGATTCGTAATCATATCCTGAACTTGCTGAACTAGCGATCGCGTATCAAACAATTCATCCGCATCAATCCCCGCTACTGGCGAACCTGTGATGTTGCGGACGTTATCCATACCCGACTGAACGCTGGTCATCTCCACTCGCTCTAACCGTCGGAAGATTTCTGGCACATCCTCTATCCGGACTCCCCGCAGTTGGATATTTTGCCGGGTGGTGATGTCGCCACTGCCATCTTCGCCGTAGCGCTGCACAATCTCGGCGAACATTCGCATTTGAGCGCTGGTGAGGATACCGCTGGGCATCCGCATCCGCATCATAAATTTTCCGGGCGTAACGGGTCTGAAGAAAATCCCTACCCACTTGAGTCGGTGGTCGCGGTCTGTTTCGTCCATCGCCTCCCAGCCAACCTGGGCAAAATGTTCGATTTCTGCCTTTACCGCCAGACCATCTTTCTCTGCTTTGAATTTTTCAAATTTATTCAGACTTGCTGTGGGCGTGGCTGTGCTTGTCATGGGTATGTCCTCATTACGTGTCGCTCGAATGCCCCCAAACGGATAATCTTGTGTTTGTCAATTGCTCGTTGATGATAAGTTATGCAAACTGAACCGGGAAATTCGTATAAGAAATTACAAAATATTAATAGAAATGAAGTTTTTGCATCGGTTAGATGCAGTTTAGTCATGACATCCTCCTTAAGGAAGATTAATAATAAGCATAAGAAATTTTTATAGGGAGGGCTGGGGAAGCGATCGCTTCCTCTCAAAGCCCTATCAATGCAACCATTGAGTTTCCCTCAACTCACAGCCATCAAGTAGCAGAACTCACAGGAGCGTGACGCCGCCTCCCCTAGAACCTAGAGTTAAGCAATTGTGTGAGAATTTACGCTCCGTAAAACCGGATTAGCAGGAAATATTCAAAACGTTAAGAGGAACGCTGTTTTGTACGATAGGCATAGAACGGGTACAAAACTCGGCAAATTATTAAATGAGCATCCCGACTTCTGTACTGGCAGATTTGCTGCAAGTCCTGCCCCAGCTGCGACCTCAAATGTATTTCAAGTCTTCTTTAATCGCCTTATCCCATGCGATGGAAGACCAGGTTCTGGCATCTTTAGACCAGCATCTGGTGATTGCCAGCTTCCAGCGAGAGCGCTTCTATCGTCAGGAGGCTCACCGTTATCGACGGATTGGAGAACGGACAGAGCAGTTATATGTGCTGGCAGCACCAGAAACGGACTTTACCAGCTGTTCGGGAGCTTACGAAACGGTCGCGTTTGAGCCAACAGATGGTTTAAGTGAAGAGTGGCACTTAGTAGTGATTGGACAGAATTATGCCACCTGCTTAGTTTGTCGAGAACGAAAGATAACGGATGATATGCGATCGCGTCAGGGTGCAAAAGGTCATACAGCAGCAAGAATTGCAATCCCACCAGCGGTTTCCTCCACCCGCCTCCCTTCCGACCCCCCTCGAACGACCTCCCGATTGCGTATTTCATCGTTTGAAGGGATAGACCCCGCCCGCCGGTTTGAGGGAATCTGGACTTTCGATCGGCAAGTCAGTTGCGTCGTTGCTGAATTATTGCTGAATCGGATTTTGCAGTACCGTCCAGAATTGGCTCAAAAGCTCGCTCAAGCCCGGAATATTTACGGCATCCCTTCCACGGGTCAGTTTTTAGAAGCTTCCTTGGGAAAAACCAATCGGGAAGCAGCCGATAGGCAGAATTTTTTAGTTCAAAACTCCATACAGGCGGCGAAGGAATCCTCCGCCCAAACCCCAGAGTCTCTAACCGACAATCCCGATCCCTTTGTCCAGTGCCTGGTGACTTACTTGCAAGCGGGGCAATACAAGCTGCTCAAAGCTTATCGCTCGATTTCTGCCCAAGAACGCAAAGAGCGCCTGGTGAACTCAATTACCGCTGCCATCCGGCGGGGCAGCCACACCGGACAGCCCTTGCACCCGGATGAAATTCTGTCCGTTGCCGTGCAGGAATTAGGACAGGCACTCTCTCCTTGCCGGTGTCTGATTTATCGTGCCGGGGCAACGGATACATCTGCCACGATTAACCATGAATTTTTGAAAGTGACGGATAACGGGAATTTTCGACTTGTCTCTGCACTCGGTCAGGATTGGCCTCTACAGGAAAATCCTCTATTTCAGGAAGTTGTGCAGCACCGAGAGCGAGTTTATGTTGCCGATACTCATATAGACCCTCGCATTGTAGGAGTGTCGGAACTTCCTTCTAATCCCTCACTCCAGACTTTGGTGAGCGACTTTTCTATTCAGTCTTGGCTGCTGGTGCCAGTCCTGTATCAGGATCGGTTGCTGGGAATAGTAGAGTTGCATCATTGCGGTGCTACCCCCTATGAGTGGCAGGACGACGAATTGGAACTCGTAGAAGCCATTTCTATTCAAATCGCCGGGGCACTGATTCAAGCCGAAGCCTACGCGAACCTGGAAGACCTCAACCAACAGCTAGAAGCTCTCGACCGCACCCGCAGCAACTTAGTCGCGATTACGGGTCACGAACTCCGCACCCCCCTCTCCACTATCCAAGTCTGCCTGGAAAGTCTGGCAAGCGAACCTGATATGCCCCCGGAGATGCGGCAAGTGATGCTCAGCACCGCTCTCACCGACGCCGAGCGGATGCGTAAACTGGTGCAAGACTTCCTCACACTTTCTCGCCTGGAAAGTGGTCGGGTGCAATGGCATCCAGAAGCCTTAGCGCTGCCAGAGTGCATCGATCTTGCCCTCAGCAGTATCCGCGCCCGCAATTCGGATGGTCAGCTGCCAAAGATTATCACCAAAGTGCCAGATTCGCTGCCTTTAGTGCGAGCGGATGGGGAGTGGCTGGTCGAGGTTCTTGCCAAACTGCTGGACAACGCTTGCAAATTTACAACGCCTAAAGGAAAAATTACTATACTCGCTCAGTGTAACGACAGCTCGATGCTGGAAGTTACGGTTGCCGATACAGGTCGTGGCATTGAACCCAACGGGCTTGAGGTTGTCTTCGATCGGTTCTATCAGGAAGAAGGCGCTCTGCGGCGAACCACTGGCGGTACTGGTCTGGGACTGGCGATTTGTCGCCAAGTTGTCACGGGTTGGGGCGGTCAAATTTGGGCTGAATCTGCTGGTAAAGACCAAGGCAGTCAGTTTCACTTTACCGTCCCTATCGTGGCAAGGCAGCCAGCAGTCAGTAGTCCTTGATTAATCACCAGTCAGCAATTAGTAGTCAGCAGCCCTTGACTAATGACCCATGACCCATGACTAAATGACCAACGACCAATGACTAATGACAAACTGTTACAGTTCTTGACAGACTCGCAAGACAGGCGTTGCCTCGGTGATAGGATGCCCTAAAACGTTGGGAGAAAAATCTATGCCAGAAACTCTTACTGGACAAACCCCCATATTTGGTGGCGGTACCGGCGGCTTGCTCACCAAAGCTGAAGTAGAAGAAAAGTACGCCATCACTTGGACAAGCCCGAAACAGCAAGTATTTGAATTGCCCACTGGTGGCTCTGCCATCATGAATCAAGGTGAAAACTTGCTATACCTGGCACGTAAAGAATACTGCATCATGTTAGGCGGTCAGGTACTCCGAGCCAAGTTCAAAATCAACAACTACAAGATTTACCGTGTCTTTCCGAACGGTGAAACTGAGTACTTGCATCCTAAGGATGGCGTCTTCCCAGAGAAAGTCAATCAAGGTCGTCCTTATGTGAATAAGCTAGACCGTAACATTGGCAGCAACCCGGAACCTCCAACCGTTAAGTTTAGCGGTCGTCCGACTTACGAGGTTTAGCACCTTTTAAATTTTTTCTTCTTGAGTAGGGTGGGTACTATCCACCCTACTTTGTTCGTTAAAGATGATGGCATAGATGGGCGGAGAAATGGCAATACTGGTGGGTTAAAGGTTTGCATTCAGATATGTGAGCCGCCACGACTCCTCGATAAATTGGGGGGAACTCCCTGAAAAGTCAGTACATCTGAGGGCAACCACAGGGGGATTGAACCCGAAAAAACGCTATATGTATAAGCTTTGCGTAAGTCCTGCTCTGTCAAAACACGAGAGTCAAAATTTGAAGGATGAAGGATGAACTGAAGCGTCTGGTTCTTCCCTTTTCCCTTTTACGCCCGTTTCTGTTTTACCCTGGATGAATAATGGCGTCGCTAGGGCGAATCGCCTCGATCCAGAACGCAAGAAAATTATGATTTTTCCTGATTTTTCCCAATTTTCCGATCTGGCTAAACAGGGTAATTTTGTGCCGGTGTATCAGGAATGGGTGGCAGATCTAGATACACCCGTGTCGGCTTGGTACAAAGTCTGTGCTGGACAGCCTTATAGCTTTTTACTGGAATCCGTGGAAGGTGGGGAAAAAGTAGGACGCTACAGTTTTGTCGGCTGCGATCCTTTGTGGGTGTTGGAGGCTAGAGGAAGTAAAACGACGCAAACCCACCGTGACGGGAGGGCGATCGCTTTTGAAGGCGATCCGTTTAAAGCATTAGCTTATTGTCTAAAGCCGTTTCACCCGGTGAAGTTGCCCCAATTGCCGCCTGGAATCGGCGGATTATTTGGCTTCTGGGGTTATGAACTGATTAACTGGATAGAGCCGCGCGTGCCGATTTATCCCGCCTCAGAGGACGATTTGCCGGATGGATTGTGGATGCAGGTAGATAACCTGATTATTTTCGATCAGGTGAAGCGGAAGATTTGGGCGATCGCGTATGCGGATTTGCGCGACCTGGATGTGGATTATGCTCAGGCATATCAACAGGCGTGCGATCGCGTTACTCAACTGGTAAGCAAACTCCAGCTACCTCTGTCGGGAAAAGATACTTTGTTGCAATGGACGCCCCCAGAAAACCGAGAGAAAGAACTCACCTACACCAGCAACACCGGACGCGAACAATTCTGCGCTAACGTCGAAAAGGCAAAAGATTACATTCGCGCCGGAGATATTTTCCAAGTCGTCCTGTCTCAACAACTCTGTGCCGAGTATAGCGGCGACCCCTTTGCCTTATATCGCTCTTTGCGCCTAATTAATCCCTCGCCTTATATGGCTTATTTTAACTTCGGCGATTGGCAGATTATCGGTTCTAGTCCGGAAGTGATGGTCAAGGCGGTGCTGAGTTCCTACGCAGGCGATGCGCTAACTTCTGAGGGGGGGATGAGCGCTACCGTGCGCCCGATTGCTGGGACGCGCCCGCGAGGGAAGACGCCAAAAGAAGATGACGCTTTTGCCGAGGACTTACTTCAAGACCCTAAGGAAATTGCCGAACACGTGATGCTGGTTGACTTAGGTCGCAATGATTTGGGGCGCGTCTGCACTAGCGGTACGGTGAGAGTCGATGAATTGATGCTAATTGAGCGTTACTCTCATGTGATGCACATCGTCAGCAACGTGCTGGGAGAACTTGCGCCCGGTAAAACCGCCTGGGATTTACTCAAAGCCTGCTTCCCCGCAGGAACCGTCAGCGGTGCGCCGAAGATTCGAGCAATGGAGATTATTCACGAACTTGAACTCTGTCGTCGCGGTCCCTATTCGGGGGCTTATGGATGGTATGACTTTGAGGGGCAATTAAATACAGCGATCGCTATTCGCACGATGGTTGTTCGTTCTCAAGCCAGTGGTAAACATCAGGTGTCAGTCCAAGCGGGTGCGGGTCTGGTTGCCGATTCTCGCCCCGAAACTGAGTACCAAGAAACCCTCAACAAAGCCAAAGGCTTGCTAGAGGCTATCCGCTGTCTTGAATAGAGACTGAGGAGTCAGGAGTCAGGACTGAGGACTGAGGAGTGAGGGCTGAGGACTGAGGGCTGAGGACTGAGGGCTGAGGACTGAGGGCTGAGGGCTGAGGGCTGAGGACTGAGGAGTCAGGACTGAGGAGTGAGGGCTGAGGACTGAGGACTGAGGAGTCAGGACTGAGGAGTGAGGGCTGAGGACTGAGTAACTAATGGTTTAAAGCACCATTATTTAGTTATGGAGAAGAAGAAAGAATTGTTTCTCTTCTGGCGCAGCCCGAAGAAATCGCATCATTATTTCAATCCCCGACTTTTAAGTCTGGGGTATACTCAGTCCGTGCTTCGCACCGCTACGCTTGACAGTCCTCAGCCCTCAGTCCTCAGTCCTCAGCCCTCAGTCCTCAGCCCTCAGTCCTCAGCCCTCAGCCCTCAGTCCTCAGTCCTCAGCCCTCAGCCCTCAGCCCTCAGCCCTCAGCCCTCAGCCCTCAGCCCTCACTCCTCAGCCCTCAGTCCTCAGCCCTCACTCCTCAGTCTTTGAGCTTAGAGCGGTTTCATCACTACTGCTTCATACGGAATGACGCCCACCTCTTCACTCTTAACGCAGCGAGCGGCTCCCCGCGACAAATCCAGCGTTCTCGGCGCAATGTAGGGGCCACGGTCAGTCACCCGCACGATGACAGCATCCCCATTTTTCAAGTTTGTCACTTTTAGAAAGGTATTAAAAGGTAGAGAGGGATGAGCCGCCGTGAGTGCATCCTGGTTGTAGATTTCGCCGTTTGCCGTTTGGCGTCCGTGAAAATAGCCCCCATACCAAGAGGCTAAACCCTCCAGTTTGGTATCTGTCTGGATTAATCCGTGCATTTGGGCTTGAGCTTCCACCAAGCTTAAAGGCTTTTCCCCCAAGGCGATGCGGAGATTATTTACCCATTCGATTGCTAAGAGTTGGCGATCGCGATTGAAGTTGGTGGCGATCGCGTCGTCAATTACAAACAACTGGTCATTGCCCAGCTTACCCCCTGGCTTCCCTTCCACCAGCGTTGGTTTCAGTTGCGAAGCATCTAGATGGGAGTTTTGCAGGAGTTGCGCGACTCGCTTAGCAAATAGCTCAGCTTGGGTTTTTTCGGGTATTTGAGCAACCAAATGTCCCTTCACCCAGACTTGAAACTGCTCTTGTTCTCTGTCGGATGTGGCGACGCTCTTGCTTTTGCGCCCAGTCAACGACATCCAAAAACCTCGCCGTTTACCCATTTTTTCACCGATTGGGCGATCGCCCGATTCGCCCTTGTAGCGAGTCTGAACCACTGCAACCGGCGAAGGCGTTGTTTTGTCGCGAGATTCAGCCCAAGCAGGCAATTTCAATAAATTCTGCATCACCTGCATAATTCTGTCCGGAAAACTAGGCTTTGGCACTCGACTGGCAGGGACTTCAACCCATGAAGCCGACTGGGATAGGATGGTTGGCGCTACTGGCACTTCCTTCGTTGATGTCGATCCGGGGCGGCAAAGCACATTATCCACCGTATCTAGCTTCCGGCTAGCTTGTCCGGGCGCTTTGGCTTTGTTTGATGAAGACTGGCTCTGGTTTCCTCCTAGCTGGAAACCCCAGGAAGGCAAGAACGCACTGAAAGTCTGAGAATGTAAACCACTTAAATAAGAGTAAGGTTCCCCCGTTCCTACAGCCTGAACGAACAGAGGTTTATCGCTTTCGAGGGGATTATTGACAGCTGAAAAAACCTTGGCTGGAAGTGTTATCGAGAGGTAATCAGGTATACTCGACAACGCCTGGTTAGAGAAAAAACAGCTGACCCAAGAAGTTACCCAAACAAGTCCGAAAAATGGCATTGGCAAAAAAATCTTTAGTTACAATGCACGCTGGATTTGCAAACGTTCTCTAGTATACCAACCTCCCTATTTGGTATATCTGCCCTCCGGCTGAGTTGTGCATTTGGACGCGATCCCAGCCTCTTGCTAATAAACCATATAGCAGCGATTTTGACAAGTATGAAGCCACTTAACTTTTACATTGTTGATGTATTTGCCGTAGAAAAATATACTGGTAATCAGCTAGCAGTCTTTACGGATGCCGGTGAGCTTTCTGATGCTCAGATGCAACGAATTGCTAAGGAGACGAACTATTCAGAAACCACTTTTGTAACCTCTCTTGAGGTTCGAGAAGGAGGTTATGATGTGCGAATTTTTACGCCGGAGCAAGAATTACCGTTTGCGGGTCATCCTACCTTAGGAACTGCCTATATTTTGCAACAAGCAATTATTAATCAGCTGGTTGAAAACTTAATTTTAAATCTGAAGGTTGGGCAAATTCCCGTATCGCTGCATTACGCAGAGCAAGCAGTAGAATGGTTGTGGATGCAGCAAAAACCACCTATTTTTAGCCAAACCTTCGAGAGAGAGACACTCGCCCAAGTTTTGAATTTAGAACCAAGCGAGATAGATCGTCAATTCCCAATTCAAGAAGTTTCGACTGGGGTTCCCTTTATTATCGTTCCCTTGAAAACGCACCAATCCTTAAAGCGAATCAAGATAAATAAGGATAAATATTTTGATTTAGTTAGTCACACTCAAGGCAAATGTATATTGGTTTTCTGTCCTGAAACTTATAATCCAGAGAATGACTTGAGTGTGCGCGTGTTTGCAGAATATGCAGGGATTCCAGAAGATCCAGCTACAGGAAGTGCGAATGGTTGTTTAGCTGGTTATTTAGTTCAGCATTCCTATTTGGGAGTAGAGACAATTAATCTTAGAGTTGAGCAAGGATATGAAATTGGCAGACCTTCTTTGTTGTTGTTAAAAGCTCACAAAAATGCTGATTCCATTGAAGTATCGGTGGGTGGTAAGGTAATTTTAGTTGCAAAAGGGGAATTCGTCTAATCTGCGAGATTTGTTTCAACGCAATCGGGTTTGGTTAAGTATAATTCTAGTGATTGTAATGATTGTAGGTTGGGTTAAGCGCCTAAGCGAAACCCAACATTATAAAGCGTTTGTTGGGTAATGTTGCCTTAACCCAACCTCACGGGGTAAGGTTTTTAGCCTTAAGCGAACCAGATTGTGCCTCTATCCGTGGAAGTAAATAAAGGTCTACCTCTTACCAATTAGATCAGGACTTACGCAACATCACCACATCTGAGGGCAACCACAGGGGGATTGCCCCTACAAAACGCTATATGTATAAGCTTTGCGTAAGTCCTGAGATTTTAAAATAACAATTTTTGGAAAATTTCATGAGTATTATTTTGCACATCACGAAGCGCGAACAGTGGGAAGAAGCAAAATCAACTAAAAAATATTGCGGCGATACGTTGGAATCGGAGGGTTTTATCCACTGCTCAACTCCAGAGCAAGTTATCAAAGTAGCGAATAGCTTTTTTCATTCCCAAAGTGGCTTAGTTCTGCTGTGCCTTGAATCGGAGGAAATTGAGGCAGAAATCCGATATGAGGGATTAGACGAAGGAGAACGTTTTCCTCATATCTATGGGGCTTTAAATATCACTGCTGTGGTGCAAGTGCTGGACTTCTATCCGGGGGAAGATGGCTGCTTTGAATTGCCGCCAGAAATTGCTGATGGTGCTGACAAGGCTTGAAGAACGGGAGCGTCCTCGTGAGCAGCATCAGTTGCCCATTAGAGGCGACCTGAACCGCATCCCTGATTGATTTCAGACTTTCAAGCGATTTGATAGGAGCAAGTCCGTTTATCGATCGATCGATAAACGGACTTGAAATCGGGAATCGCTAATCCCAAACAGCATAGGGTTTCCAGACATGAGTTGATTTTCCTCTGGTTGTCGCTACCACAGAGTTATAGCACCTGCGCCCTCAACCAAGCGGCTGGCAAACTCAGCAGCTTGCGGGGAGTCGGGACGTAAGCTCTGGTGCTAAATACATCGTACTGATTGCGTTCAATCCGATCGAGAATCTGGCTGTAGAGGATTAAAGCCGCCGCGACGGGCCAACGAGCGTCGGAACTAAGGGCACCGATCCCCTGTTCGGCTTCAGCGTAGAATTTGCGTGCCCGTTGAATTTGGAAACGCATCAATTCGCACCATCGCTCATCGACCACGCCATTCATCAGATCCTGTTCGGTGTAGTTAAATAACGCTAATTCTTCGAGGGGCAGGTAAATGCGACCCCGACGGGCGTCTTCTCCGACATCTCGCAGGATATTGGTGAGTTGGTTGGCGATGCCGAGGGCGATCGCTTCCGAGGTGGGAACATAAATCTCTTGATGGCGCTTCCAGGGTGCTGTATACGGTTCCGTATCGACACCCATCACCGCAGTAGACATCAACCCCACCGTACCGGCAACCCGATAGCAGTAAAGATTGAGTTCCTCAAACGTCTCGTATCGGCTGCGGTATAGATCCATTCGCTGACCCGCAATCATATCCCGAAATGGTTGAATATCCATCGGGAAGCGTTTCAGCGTGTCTACCAAAGCCACATCCGGATCGTCTAGGGGTTCGCCAGCAAAGACAGATTCTAGCTGTTTTTCCCACCGATCCAAAGTTTCAGGAGTCGTAATCGCGGCTGTGGCACCGTCCACCAGTTCATCGGTGCGACGACACCAAGCGTAAATTGCCCAGATGGCACGACGCTTGGCTGCTGGCATCAGCAGCGTACCCAGATAAAACGTCTTTGCGTACTTAGCCGTAATCTGGCGACAGAGTTGGTAAGCGTCCTCTATTGAAGCCAGCGTTCTCATGCGCGGGAAATTAGACAGTTGCAGCATTCAGTACAGGCACCAGAGATTGTCAGTTGTCCGTTGTCAATTGTCAATTGTCCTGAGTCTGTTATTCTTCGGTAGCAGGTAATAGATAGTCAGAGATTTGGGAGTAGACTCTTTCCCCCTAACCATTACCCACTAACGACTAACGCCTGATCGATGACCGTTGACGATTGATCGGTGACTACTGACGACTGACTGCTCACAATTGCCTGCGCTGTCAGCTTACCAGAAAGTACGGCACCTTCCATACTCGCTAGATAACGCTGCATCGTGTAATCACCCGTCAAATAGAAATTTGCAATCGGTGATTCCTGGGAGGGACGGTATTGCTGACACCCTGGAGTTGCCTTGTAGACTGAACGAGGCGTTTTGACAACGTGATATTTCAGCAACTTGGCTGGGTTTTCTCCCCCAAAATGGTCGGGGAAAAGTTTTTCCAATTCGGCGACGGTGGCGTCTACAATTTCCCCATCAGATTTGCCAATCCAATCCTTTGCCGGTGCCAGCACCAGTTCCAGCATTGAGCGGTGGGGGTTAGCATATTCGCGACAGGTGTTGCTCATGTCCGCGTAGACACTAAGCAAGGGCGATCGCGAAAACAGCAGATGGTCGATCTGAGTTAATTTTCGGTCAAACCACAGATGCACGTTGATCACCGGCACACCCTCTAAGCCGTCTAGCTTTTGGAAATACTCCATCTGACGCCACTGTTGGGGTAACATCACCTTCAGGGGGTCAACGGGCATCGCCGAAACGTAAGCATCCGCCGTTATTATTTCATCCGCAGCACCATTCAACCCGCGAATCAGGAATCCCCGCACCGTGCCATCGGCGTTGAGCAAAAATTCCTTAATCGGCATATTCAACCGCACTTCCCCACCGCGCTCGGTGATGTAATCTACCATTGGCTGACACAACCGCTCGGTCGGGGAACCGTCCAAAAAGGCCATTTTTGAGCCATTCTTTTCCTGAAGGAAGCGATTGAGAGCGGTCAGCAATATCGTGGCAGAAATTTCATCCGGGTTAATGAAGTTCAGTGCCTTGGACATGGCAATGAAAACTTCTTTTTCTACCCGTGGGGGGATGTTTTGCTTTTTCATCCATTCCGACCACGAGTATTTATCCATCGCCTCAACGTATTTTTGCCCCTGAATCATCGCCGGAATTAAACCAATCCCGAAGCGAATTTTTTCAGGCCAAGTCAACATATCGTTGTTGCCCAGAATCGCTGTGACGCCATTAAATGGTGCCGGAATGTCCGGAAAGTCAAAGCGAGAATAAGTACCGGGGGCATCGGGTTGGTTGAAGATCATTGTGTGTTCTTTCCACTGCAACCGATCTTCAATGCCGAGTTCCTTAAATAGCTGCAACATATTGGGATAAGCCCCAAAAAAGATGTGCAGTCCGGTTTCGTACCAGTCGCCGTCTTCGTCTTTCCATGCTGCCACCTTACCGCCTAGAACGTCCTGACGTTCTAGAACGATGGGAGTGTGACCGGCATCTGTCAAATATTTGGCGCAGGAAAGCCCTGCTAACCCCGCCCCAGCGATCGCAACTCGCATCTGATGGTCTACCTTATAGCTGCTTGCGTGTTTGGTCGCTCTCATTATACGTTGCATTTCGTTACAGAAGATAGCGCTATACCATTGCAAATCTCTGCAAAGTTGTCACCCTCTCCCGCTCGGTGAATACTAGCTGCGATCAGATATCAGATAAGGGCAATTATTAGAAATCATCATGCTAGAGCTTACCTGGCAGGAAAGACCGATGCGTCACGACAACCCCAAGCGGGTTTTAAGAGTCCGCGCAGGCGGACTACCCTCCCTTGAAGGCTAAAGCCTACGTTTTTGTAGCCGCGATTACGAACATCGCCAAGTATTTTTGCAAGAGGTCTACTCTTTGTATTCATGCTCACTTATGAACTTCATACTGGACTCATTCCCCAGCTAGAAGATGGGTGAAACACTAGCAGTTACATTAGTTAGAAGCAAGCCAAAGCTTTGAAAATTCCACTGCCTTGCAAGCTTGACGGCGAAGGCAGAAAATAGCGATTCTCTCAAGAAGATGCTTGGCGGGTGAAGGATAGAGCTTCGCGCCAAGCATATTTTTCCTTGTAGGAATTAGCCAAAACCTATGTAGCTACAATCATCACTGATTGAGCAGAGTTTTCACCCCATTCCATCAATCGGATGGATTTTTCCGCATTGTTCCATGAGGAGAGGCAAATGCCTGGTCACGACATTATCGTTATCGGAGCTTCCGCAGGGGGAGTGGAAGCCTTGACTCAATTGGTCGCTGAATTACCGCCAAATCTTCCTGCTGCGATCTTCATCGTCGTTCACTTTCCAGCTTGGGGTAAGAGTATTCTGCCGCAGCTTTTAAACCGCGAAGGTCCGTTGCACGCAGACCATGCTAAAAACAATGAGAAGATTGAGCATGGGCGGATCTATGTGGCACCGCCAGATTACCACCTGCTGGTGAAACGCGGATACATCCGCCTGGTGCAGGGGCCAAAAGAGAACAACACTCGTCCGGCAGTCGATCCTCTGTTTCGCACCGCAGCGAGGGCGTACAAACGCCGGGTAGTCGGGGTGGTGCTGTCGGGCACTCTCGACGATGGCACGGCGGGACTCATCGATTTGAAGCGGCAAAAAGGTGTGGCTGTCGTTCAAGACCCAACGGACGCCTTTTTTTCGGGGATGCCAAAGAGCGCCATCGAACACGCAGACGTTGATTTTATCCTGACGCTGTCGTTAATTGCCCCTGCTTTAGTGCGTCTAGCCCATGAACCCGTGGCAGAGGAAGGAGCAAGCACCGTGCCTAGCGAAAGCGAATTTGAGATGGATCTCGACATTGTGGAAGTGGATGGAGCCGCTTTACGGCAACGGGGAAAGCCTGGGACTCGCTCAAACTTTACTTGTCCAGATTGTGGCGGTAGTTTGTTCCAACTGAATGAGAGAGGGTTGCTCCAGTACCGCTGTCGCGTCGGGCACGCCTATTCAGCAGAGACTTTGGTAGCGGGGCAGTCCCAGGCTCAGGAGGAGGCGTTGTGGGCTGCAATCCGTTCTCTAGAAGAGCGTGCGGAGCTGATGTATAAGATGGCAAAGTATGCGCGCGATCGCAACAACACCTTGTCAGCACAGCGTTATGAAGCGCAGGCTAAAGAGGCGGAACAACGCTCTGATTTCATCCGGCAAGGGCTTTTCCAAGGTCAACTGCCTGCTACAGTGCAGCTAGCCGCGACTGCGGAACCGAGGGAGAGTGCAGACAGAATTATTCGCACTCCCCTTTCAAAGTGGTGGTGCTGGCGGCATCTGAGGGGGGTTTGAGAGCCTTAGGTCACATTCTGCCTGCCTTCCGCCCGGATTTTCCGGCAGCCATCATTGTGGTGCAGAAACTCGACACTCAGTCTGCCTCCAGTTGGATAACCGACGCCCTAAGTCGCCCCACAACCTTGCCACTCAAGCAGGCACAAGCAGGAGAGCCATTACAACCGGGGATGGTCTACGTGGCTCCTCCAAATCAGCATCTGCTCGTCACCCCGGACGGGACCTTCTGCCTGTCTGGAGCGGTATTCGTGGACTTTGCACGCCCCTCTGCCGACCTGCTGTTGCAGTCACTGGCGGCGAGTTTTAAAGAGCGAGCGATCGCTGTCATTCTCTCTGGGATTGGCAGCGATGGTGCAATCGGGGCGCAGGCAATTCATAAAATGGGTGGATTAGCGATCGCCCAAGATGAAAGTACATCGGAATTTTTTGAGATGCCCCGCGCTGCCATTGCCACGGGAAGTGTAGATTTCGTCCTCCCCCTCAATGAGATCGGGTCTACTCTCGTGAATCTAGTAGTCTCTCAATGTTGACCAGGACTTACGCAAAGCTTATACATATAGCATTTTGTAGGGGCAATCCCCCTGTGGTTGCCCTCAGATGTCGCGCAAGTTGCGTAAGTCCTGGTTTTTTCGGGTTCAATCCCCTGTGGTTGCGGTGGCAAATCAGGACTTACGCAAAGCTTATACATATAGCATTTTGTAGGGGCAATCCCCTTGTGGTTGCCCTCAGATGTGGTGATGTTGCGTAAGTCCTGTTGACTTGAGAAGTAGGGGCGAAAATACCGAACCTAACCCCCAACCCCTTCCCTGGGAGGGAAGGGGAGCCATCTTCAAAGCTTGGGGAGAGGTCAGCTCAAGCAGTCACGATATAGGGCGAGTTGATGGCTGACACTCGCTTGGCATCCACCAAAGCTTGATAAACGATTGCCGCTACTTCCGCCCGCGTCGCATCGCGCGTGGGGTTAAGTTTCTTGAGCGTCGGATGATTGACAACCAGCTGCTTTTGGGCGGCTGTTGCTACCTCATCCTTGGCATAGTCAGGAATGCCCGTGCGGTCATCGAAGAAGTTTAACGCACTGAGAGCGCCCCCCGTTAACTTCAGTCCATTCACCAAAGAAACAATTACTTGGACGCGCTGGACATTCTGGTTCGGTTTGAAGGTTTTGTCGGGAAAACCAGAGAGAAATTCGCCGCGATAGGCTTGTTGAATCGCCTTGAAGCCCCAGAAACTGTCTGCCACATCTTTGAAAGCGATCGCCTCTCGTTTGGCAGTTGGGTTAAAGGCTTTTGTCAATAAGGCGGCATATTGCGCTCGCGTCAGACTGGCATCGGGTCTGAAAGTTTTGTCAGGAAAGCCGCTGATAATCTCTTGCTTCACTAATTCCTGAATAAAAGCCTCAGCCCAATGACCTTTAATATCGGTTAGCTCAACTACTGTAGATCCGCCGCCAGTACCGCCACCAGTACCTCCACCAGTACCTCCACCAGTACCTCCACCAGTACCTCCACCAGTACCTCCACCAGTACCTCCACCAGCCGTGTCAGTGGGAGGAAGCTGATTGTCGAGCAAGTTTATGCTTCCCTTTACTTTGTCGGGATTCATTTGATTTCCTGCCACAACCAGCTGGTTTGAGCTGCTATTTTGTAAATCAAATTTAGTGTTGTACCGCAGGATATTTTTTCCTGCCTCAGTGGTACTGCCCAGATCCGGCAAGGCATTCCCAATCACCGTCACCCCATCGTCAGAGTTTCGTTCGCTCAGATTATTCCGCAGCTTGGGACGAGCATTTCCAGAGATGACAATCCCCGATCGGTTGCCAGAAATTTGGTTATCTATTACCAATGGGGAAGCACTATCGGCAATGCTCATGCCATAACCTGTATTCTGGCAGGTATTGCCTCGAATTTCGCCTTTGGCATTTCCTGCTAGCGAGATGCCATTGCCCAAATTTTTAGTAAATACATTATTGGTAATAACCGGGTTGCCATCACCAGAAACAAAGACTCCCTCGCGCTTGCTATTGGTGAAGGTACAATTGGCAACCGTGGAGCTATTCGATTCAATCCAGACAGCAGTCCCGCGTGTAGCCAGATTGGTAACAGTTACGCCCCGGAGTTGAGCATCATTCGCTAAAGTTACCGTTACATTTTGACCGCCAGAAGAGTTAGGGCTGCTGTAGGTTCCACTTCCTTCAATCAAAATGCCACTGCCTTTATTGGCTTCATTCCCCATAACCTTGACCCCAGGCGGCACCTTGAGGGGAAAGATTTCACCGCTGGCTGCATTGTAGTTCCCGGCTGCCAGTTGAATTGTCGTATCGGATTGTGCTTGCTGGAGAGCTTTGGTAATCGTTTTGAACGGCGCTGACTGGCTGCCAGCAGCGCTATCATTTCCGGTCGCTGGATCGATCAAAAAAGTTTGAGCCATAGTGATATTGAAAGAGGGTAATCGGGATAGATTGCCACAAAAATCTGCAACCACATCAACCGCTTGCAACTTTACCTGTTTTATGCAAGTAATTCCAGCGGTTACATTCTCTATTAGAGCCTATCCGAAAAATTCAGCAATGATGTTTAAGAGAAAGACAAGCTTTTAAAAGGGCGAGTAGAAGTGCAGGCGTCCCACACCCAAATCTAAACCGTAAGCTTTCTCTCCGGCTGGGAAAGCTTTGATTTGGAACAGATAGACGCCGCTACTGAAGGGGTTACGTACCGGCTCAAGACCAATTGTAATGGTTTGACCCGGAGGTACTGGCGGATCGAACGTCACTGAGACGGTGCCTGTTTTGCTGTCTATGGTTACAGATCCTAGGGTTAGCTTCTCACCTTTTTTTCCTGGCTTCCCTTCAAATGCCTCGCTGTCGTCGAGTTTAAATCGAATTTTATCTAATCCCTCGCTCTGGGCGATCGCTACTCGCTGGAGCGGTTCACCAGCATTTTCTGGCAAGCTGACGGTGAAATAATAGGTAGCTCCCCAAACATTAATCCCGTCAAAGGTAGTCGTAGCATTGATTAAGCGAGGCGGTTTTTCAAAGGAAACCGTTCCATCTGCTAGCTGAATCGCTCTAGATGAAGGACTCAAGACTCCCCAAATGCTAGCCATTACCGCTAGGGTTGAGCTGAAAACTAAAAAATAACGCATAGCCAAGTACCAACGACAAGAAAAGATTCATTTACTCGGAACTATTTTGAATTCAATTTTGTCGTTATTTGTGGCAAAATCCCTCTACAGTGGGAGGTAATTCTCATCCATGATGTAGATGAACTACATTTTTGTTGGGCATTATCTTCAAAGTAGGAAGGCTAAAAATCGGTGATTCTAGGGCGGGGCAAAAACCGGGTGGCAACTATGCACAAGTTGGGTTCTGATAGTTTGAACGTTTTATCAGCAATCGAGTTTCAGGGGAGATGGTGGAGTCAGAGGACTGCTAATTTGATGAAGTCTTTTGCTTGCAAGCGAATTGCACCCATTAGTTTAGTGACATTGCTTGGTTGTGGAGGAGCAACTTGGCTGGCGACGGCGGCTTTTGCACCGCAGATTGCCCAAGCTTACACTGCTCGCGCTGAAGTTGCCCTGATCCGTCAGCCAGCAGAAACCTACGAAGGTTTTGTCCGCAGAGCAGAGGTGGTGGCTAGGGCGGCGGCGCAGCGTAGCTTTGACCGCGACATTTTAGTAACCGATGTTGCCGTGATGATTCTAGGGCAAAATCAGGGAGCGATCGCGCCGATTCTTTCTTTAAAAGTAACTCGCGGAGCCTGGAAAAGCCGCCCCGATACTCCTCGCTGGGCAACCTACTTTCCCAATACCAAGTCTTTACTCGGTTTTGTCGATGACGTGACGCCTTCGGATCAGCCCGTTCCCGCTACTGCCGAACCCCCAGCACCCGCAGCACCGGCGACAACTCCCCCACCGACCCTAGTGCCCGGTAACGTTAGGGATGTCACGCCCGGAGCGCCTACAAATACTCCTCAGAACCAGACGCCGGGAACAGCCACTCCCGCAGCTCCAGGTACTCCTCAGAACCAGGCACCCGGAACAGCTGCGCCAACTGCGCCAACTGCGCCAACTGCGCCAACGATTCCCTCTACACCAACGATTCCCTCTACACCAACGATTCCCTCTACACCAACGATTCCGGGCGGTAATGTAAATCCCACTGAGACGATTCCGAATCCTACACAGAACATTCCAAATCCTACACAGAACATTCCAAATCCTACACAGAACATTCCAAATCCCACTACGCCACCACCTGCTGGAACGGGAACCAATGGACAGGGGCTATAACCACCGCGATAACAACCGCGTGAACCTGTCCGCTCATTGCCTCATGGGGAACGAACAAACTTCAGACGGTCTAGGAATTTCGCCCGACTAGATTGAACTGGTCAAGGGATCTCTTAGAATAGGAAGGCTGTAAACGATTGCTGGAGTAACGATCATGGCGGTTCCTAAGAAGAAAACATCAAAATCCAAGCGCGATAAGCGCAAAGCTACCTGGAAGCACAAGGCGACAATTCAAGCTCAGAAAGCTCTCTCGTTGGGCAAATCAATTCTGACTGGGCGTTCTAAGTTTGTGTATCCGGTGCAACAAGAAGAAGAAGCCGAAGAAGAATAATCATCCTAGAGGTTGCTTTTCGTCTCAGCCTGCTAGAATTTCCGAGCGCCTTTGGGCGCTATTTTTGTGGATAAAAAAGTGCATATTAAGAATTAGAGTACACATAACGCCATCTTTACTAGACTCATGCTAGGAAAATTTTTCAAAAAACCAGAATCGGAGCAGAGCGATCGCGTTCCTCCCGGTCAATATCTGACGAAAGGCTTCCCGGTGCTGACCTACGGCAACACTCCCCAGATTGATACTGACAACTGGCAATTTCGCGTCTGGGGTTTGGCAACCGAAAAGACTTTTAGCTTGGCAGATTTCATGGCTCTGCCCCAACATGACTTTACTGCCGATTTCCACTGCGTCACCCGCTGGTCTAAACTCGATGTGCAGTGGACTGGCGTTAAGGTGACAGATTTTATGAAGCTGGTGGAAGTTGACCCGAAAGCCGTTCATGTTATGGAACACTGCTACGGCGACTACACCACGAATATTCCTTTAGAAGACTTTCTCCGGGAAGAAAACTTTTTTGCTCACACTCTATTTGGGGAACCGCTACCTGCAGAACATGGCGGACCGATGCGGCTAATTGTCCCTCACCTCTATGCCTGGAAAAGTGCCAAATGGATTAACGGTTTAGAATTTCTCCGGCAAGAGGAATCGGGTTTTTGGGAGCGCAATGGCTACCATCGGCGGGGAGAACCGTGGGCAGAAGAGCGATATAGCTATTAAGGGAGTGGGGAATGAGAGTTTTGAGTTAGGAGAGAATTCTGTAATTCAAAACTCACCCGTGATAAATCGCGTCTCTACAATTTAAAGCTTTTTCCTCATGACTAATTATTTCATCAGCCACTTCAGGATCTTGAGCTTGTCTTTATAGGGAGCGTATCTCAACTTCACATCAACTAGAAAAGATTTGTTGAGTACGCTTTTTTGATGGGAGAATGTCTCAAAACTTGCTTTGCCGTGATAGCGACCGATGCCGCTCTCTCCGACGCCGCCGAAGGGTAAATCTAGGACGCCAACTTGCATGACGGTATCGTTGATGCAAACACCCCCTGAAGAGGTTTGTTGCAAGACGGTTTGTTGCTTTTGTTTGTCTTTTGAGAAGAAGTAGAGAGCTAAGGGTTTCGGTTTGGCGTTGACAAGAGCGATCGCTTCGTTCAACTCTGTATATTCCAAGACTGGCAGAATCGGACCAAAGATTTCTTCTTGCATTACTGGATCTTCCCAGTCCACTCGATCGATGACGGTAGGAGCAATGTATCGCTCGGATGGATTAGTATCTCCACCAATCATAATTTCACCGCCATCTAAAAATTTACAGAGACGGTTAAAGTGTTTTTGATTAATAATTCTGCCATAATCAGGGCTTTTTTCCGGTTCATCTCCATAAAAATCGTGAATACAATTTTTGATTTGTGCTAACAAATCTCTTTTAATTCTTTTATCTACCAAAAGATAATCTGGGGCAATACAAGTTTGACCTGCATTCATGAATTTACCCCAAACAATTCTTTTGGCGGTGTATTCCAGATGAGTATCGGCATCAACAATACAAGGACTTTTGCCGCCCAATTCTAGGGTGACAGGCGTCAGATGTTTGGCTGCCGCCGCCATAACGATTTTTCCGACTTCGCTGCCGCCTGTAAAAAAGATATAGTCAAACTTTTCTTCGAGTAACTGCTGGCTGGTTTCGATACCGCCTTCTACAACAGCAACTACTTCTGGATTAAAGTATTTAGGGATAATCTCAGCTAACAAATGCGATGTATTTTCAGCAATTTCTGAAGGTTTTAAAATCGCACAGTTACCGGCGGCGATCGCACCCACTAGAGGCAAAATTAGTAGCTGCAAGGGATAGTTCCAAACTCCCACGATCAGAACTACACCCAACGGCTCAGAATAAACCTGAGCTGAGGATAAAAATTGGGTAATCGGTGGCTTTATTTTCTTAGGCTTTGTCCAGTTTTTTAGGTTTTTTAACGCATAATTAATTTCTTCTAAGCAAACTCCTATTTCTGATAAAGCAGCTTCAAATACTGATTTATTCAGATCGGTTTGCAGAGCCTTAAAAATAGCGACTTCATTCTCTAAAAGCGCTTGTTTTAAAAGCTTTAAATGTTGAAGTCTAAATGATATGTCTTTAGTTTTTCCGGTTGCAAAGAACTTTCGTTGCTGAGATACGATGTTACTAACTTTCAGTGGAACGAGCATTTTTTCTCCCATGTTGGATTTTAAATTTTAGATTTTATGCCCTTTAAAATCCAAAATCTAAAATCCAACGGTAAAATTTCATACTTGAGCAGGCAAACGGACTCTAAATAAACTCCCTTTACCGAACTCAGATTTGACCTCAATTGCACCTTGATGAGCTTCCACAATTCTACGCGATAGATGCAGCCCTAAACCACTGCCAGAGCGCTTGTGGTTCCCTTGGCGGAACCGCTCAAATAAAACATTCTGGTCTTCTAGGGTGATGCCAGGGCCTGTGTCGTTAACGTCAATAACGACGGCAGGATTAGCTGAGTTACTTGTATGGGGGGCTATCGACGCATGGACGGCTACGGAACCGCTATCTGTAAATTTGATAGCATTTCCGATTAAGTTAGTTAAAACCCGATGGATTTCCATGCGATCGCCGACTATTTTGCAATCAAGCGGATGATTGTCTGCGCTGTCTTCTAGATCCAGCTTCAAGGTCAGATTTTTTTCCTCTGCTAAGGGGGAAAGTTCTTGGATCACTTCCTGAAGTAGTTTTCGCAGGTCAATAGGCGAGAAGCTCAGGGTTTTACGACCGGCTTCATAGCGATAGACTTCTAACAAAGTATTCACCATCGCCAGCAAGTTGCGGTTGCTGCGATCCATCGTGGCGATCGCTTCTTGCATTCCTGGCGAGAGTTCTCCTAAGGCTCCTTGCCTAAATAGAGCCAGCATCCGCTCTGCGGCGACGATCGGCGTCCGTAAGTCATGGGTGAGCCAAGAAACGAAATCTTCTCGCTGACGGGCAATTTGATCGCGTTCGTCCACACTATGCTTCAGCCGCAGAAGCGATCGCACCCGCGCCAGCAATTCATCGACTTGTACTGGCTTGCGAATAAAATCATCCGCTCCTGTATCTAATCCCTCTACCACGCTGGCGTGATCGTGGGCTGTGATCAGCAAAATCGGGATAAACGGCAACTTAGTATTATCACGGACTCTCCTTGTGACTTCATATCCATCCATCCCCGGCATCATGACATCCAATAACACCAAGTCTGGTGGAGATTGTTCAATCTCGTTTAGGGCAGAACGACCATTTTCCGCCAAGGTAATTTGATATCCCTCTTCTTCTAGAATGGTTTGAACCAAAAACAAGTTATCGGGAGAATCATCCACAACGAGAATGCGGTCAGTTTCACAAGGTTGATTGAGACTCGAATGATTCTTCATGGAAGCGATAGGTTAACAACTCAAGTTTATTGAAATTAATTTTTGTAAATTAATCGGGCATCACGTAACATTCTTTACGCCTAAGGTATCATTTTGCCTCATTCTCCAGAAGGATTCTTGGGCATCTTCATCGAATCTTTGTTTCTTTGGCTTCTATCCAGTGTCTGTACTAGCCAAATGACCTTTGTAACAGAAAATTAATTATAAACCTTAAGTATGACGGTCATAGTTTTCCGTCCTCTGATACATCTGGCTGCTCATTGCTGGAAAGAAAAAGTCGCAGATATATAGTTTATTTACATCTATAAATTAAGTAAAACGGGAAAGATCCGAAGTAGCGAAGTCAATTTCCTACTGCTAATGGATGGGTAGGACAGGTCTTTTGGGCGATCGCGCTCCAGATATGAGTTTGAGTAGTTGGCAATCAGGACAGCTTTATCTACAGGATGACGTGCAGGCGATCGCTTGAAACTCTCCGCCGCTTAGCGATCTGCGCTCTATGTTGACTGCGTTGTTTCCGCAGTCTTTGAATCTTTACGTCTCAGGATAGATTGACCAAACAACTTAATTTCAGGCATCAATAGAAGCACAGATTTAAAGTCGGAAACTATGGCTCGCTTAGCGCCTGAATCTAGTCGAACCATTCGCAAACAACAACGCCCTGATTACCGTCCTTCACCCAAAGTTCCTGTAAAAGTTATAACGGGCATCTACTTTTCTATACTTCTATCTATCTTTCTGGGGGCAGTACTACTGAGCAGTGGCAGGATGACGGTGGGAGGCGTTCCGTTGTCAATTGTGATGAGCTTCTTGAGCGATGAGGCGGCGCGAAATGCTTATTTAGCAGGAGAACCCGCCGCACTTCACGATCGCCTGGAGGTGATGGGAATCGAGGAGCAAATCAAAGAATATTATCGACCTCAAATTTCTGATGAAGCAAAACTAGACCAATACATTCATCAAATTCTGTATGAGCGCACTGGTTACGTGGGGGCACAATACGAGGTGAATTCGCAAGGGGTGTTAGTTTTGAAAAATAGATAAGTAGAGACGCGATTAATCGCGTCTCTACAGGATTAATCGCGTCTCTACAGGATTAATCGCGTCTCTACAGGATTAATCGCGTCTCTACAGGATTAATCGCGTCTCTACAGGATTAATCGCGTCTCTACAGGATTAATCGCGTCTCTCCCACCGATTCAATTAGAATAAAAAGTAGCGTTGCGCTAAGGGAAGAACGGTTGCCGGTTCGCAAGTCAGCAATTCCCCATCGGCTCTGACTTCGTAGGTTTCCGGATTTACTTCCATGTGAGGCAGGGCATCGTTTAATTTCATGTCTCGCTTACTTAGCTTCCGCATACCGCTGACAGCAACGGCGGGCTTTTGTAGCTTAAGCTGAGCGGGAATATTTTTTTCGAGTGCGGCTTGGGAAATAAAAGTTAGAGAAGTGGCAGCGATCGCTCCTCCAAAACTGCCAAACATGGGGCGCATATGTACTGGTTGCGGTGTGGGGATACTGGCGTTGGCATCGCCCATTTGAGCGTAAGCGATCGCCCCCCCTTTAATGACTATCTCTGGCTTGACGCCAAAAAATGCCGGACGCCAGAGGCACAAATCCGCCAGTTTCCCCACTTCCACAGAACCAACATACTGCGAAATGCCGTGAGTAATGGCTGGATTTATTGTATATTTTGCAACATAGCGCTTCGCCCGGAAATTATCTGCCCTTTCTTGCCCCTCTTCTGGTAGGAGAAGGGTTGGGGAGAGGTTCCCGCGCTGCACTTTCATTTTGTGTGCCGTTTGCCAGGTGCGAATGATTACCTCGCCTACACGCCCCATTGCCTGAGAATCAGAGGAAATCATGCTGAATGCGCCCAAGTCGTGCAGGATATCTTCAGCAGCAATTGTTTCCCGGCGAATCCGCGACTCGGCAAAGGCGACATCTTCGGGAATGCTGGGATCGAGGTGATGGCACACCATCAGCATATCCAGGTGTTCGTCTAGGGTATTGACGGTATAAGGGCGCGTCGGGTTGGTAGAAGAGGGCAGGACGTTCGCTTCGCCGCATACCTTGATGATGTCCGGTGCGTGACCTCCACCGGCTCCCTCGGTGTGGTAAGTGTGAATTACGCGATTCTTAAACGCGGCGATGGTAGTTTCTACAAAACCAGCTTCATTTAGGGTATCGGTATGAATGGCTACCTGCACATCATAGTTATCCGCAACGCTTAAGCAAGTATCAATCGTCGCGGGTGTGGTGCCCCAGTCTTCGTGCAGTTTTAAACCCATCGCCCCGGCTAACACTTGTTCTATAAGTCCTTCAGGCTGGCTGCTATTGCCTTTACCCAAGAAGCCTAGATTCACCGGGAAGGCGTCAGCGGCTTGCAGCATTCGGTAAATATTCCACGGACCGGGAGTGCAAGTGGTAGCATTTGTACCCGTAGCGGGGCCAGTACCGCCGCCGATCATGGTGGTGATGCCGGATGCGATCGCTACTTCTATCTGTTGCGGACAAATAAAGTGAATGTGGCTGTCAATCCCGCCAGCGGTGAGAATCATTCCTTCCCCGGCAACAACCTCGGTTCCAGGGCCAATAATAATATCTACGTTGTCTTGAATATAGGGATTTCCAGCTTTACCAATTTTGAAAATTTTGCCATCTTTAATGCCGATATCGGCTTTGACAATCCCCCACCAGTCGAGGATTAAGGCGTTGGTAATCACCAGATCAACGGCACCCTCAGCGTTAGAAATGGGGGATTGTCCCATGCCATCGCGGATGACTTTGCCGCCACCGAATTTCACTTCATCGCCGTAGGTAGTGAAGTCTTGTTCGACTTCGATGAATAATTCGGTGTCAGCAAGACGAACGCGATCGCCTACTGTCGGGCCATAGGTTTCGGCGTAAGCGCGGCGATCCATTCTGTAACTCATCCTTTATTCCTTTAGAGTGGTATATTTTTAACGCAAAGGTACGCAAAGGCTAGCGCCAAGGTACACAGAGTTTTGGGTTATTCTTGGGAAGTCTTTGTTCACTTGTTGATAAAAAAAATGACCGCTATCTGGAATGAACCCGTAGTGAGTCTCGCGCCAAAAATCAGTTTTTACACCGGAAGTGATAGAAATCGTGTCATTTTGGACGTTCCTAATAGGCGGTTCGTTGTCCCATTCCATTGCAGTGCGTTAACTCATATCTATCTAATGTTTATAGCTCAATCGAGCCATTAATTTTGCCATTGAAGCCGTAGACTTGACGGCTACCAACAAAAGGTATTAATTCCACTTCCCGTTCATCTCCAGGTTCAAAGCGGACGGCTGTACCGGCTGGAATATTTAGCCGCATTCCTTTTGCTTGTTCTCGGTCAAAATTGAGTGCTTCATTCACTTCATAGAAGTGATAGTGAGACCCAATTTGAATCGGGCGATCGCCTGTATTTGCTACTTGCAATTTTATCCTAGGACGATCCGCATTCAGTTCTATTTCCCCTGCTTGTACAATCATTTCACCTGGAATCATCTCAACTTCCTATATATATTGTTTTGGCTCTTCATTACTTGGTATGCTAAAAAGTTGATTCCAAAACTTGAAAGGCTTACCTAGCAAGGTATAACGATTTTGGACTGTATTTTCTATTTAATAAACGCTAAATTGGCTTAAATTCATG
>NZ_JBYCCT010000085.1:0-61387 GCF_057473865.1 Coleofasciculus sp. H7-1 | reverse complement strand
CAGCTACACGCATAATATATTCGCGTACCCCTGGATGATCTGTATTGAACTCTGGTAAAGCCCGATGGTCGTTCCATGAAGCATAATTAGCAGGGCGAGAGCCATCATAGGGTGCGAGGGGCCAACCTTGAATCTTGAACCAATCTATCCAAGGAGACTTTTGACCATTTTCTATAATATCATTGAAAAAATAAAAGCCCCTACTGGCATGATTAAAAGTTCCATCCAAGACAAGTTTAATCTTACGGCGATGAACTTCTTTGAGTAGACTTGTAAATGCTTCTTCACCGCCTAATAAGGGATCGACTTGATAATAATCAAGGGTATGATAACGATGATTACTTGCAGAGCTAAAAATTGGGTTAATGTAAATTGCATTAATGCCTAAATTTTGTAAATAATCTAGTTTTTCAATTACTCCCCAAAGATTCCCCCCCTTATAACCATGAAACGTAGGCGGGGCATTCCAATCTTCTAAAGGTACATCAAGTAACCAATTTTGGTGGGTTGGGATACTTCTTGCAAAGCGATCGGGAAATATTTGGTAGAAAACGGAGTGTTTGACCCAATCAGGTGTATTTATCTGCATAGATTATTTTTTAATTACGACTCAAAAATTTGAAAAATTGATCATCCACTACAACGGATTAATAAATATTCTTAGGTACATATTTCCAGATTATTATACTATATACTTGGTCAAGATAAAGGTAAAAATTATGGCAATATCTTTACTGGACAGTATTAAGCAAAAAACCGAGCTAGAATTGAATGTCCTCAAGTTTCGATTTGAGAACTTGAGGAAAATTAAATTTAAATGTCCTATCTGTGGTTAATTATCTAAAATTCGACTAAGGCTACGAGGTCTATTGATTTTCCCAGACCGCAGATGAAGCTGCATTGGTGACTTCCTGACTGCGACTCAAGAATCCGAAATAGTCTAGTCCTTCTAAAATCCCCGCAGCAAAGTGACTTTTAGCAAGATAACGCTTCCCAGGCGGGGAATTGTGATGCCACTCTAATAATTCTGGCTGGGCATTACCAACAATAATGCCACAGGAAGGTACATTTTGGAACATAGACAGATCGTTACCCGAATCGCCACAAATAATCGTGCGATCGCCACTAAATTGAAGGAGAATGGTGCAAGATCTAAGTATACTAACAAAAATTGTTAAAAATTCCGTGAAATGAGAGAACCACCAGGAGCCGACATAATTCTTCTCAACAGTAAACATCAAGTTTTACTTGTGCTTCGTGATCATAAAAACTCTATCCCTTTTCCGAATACTTGGGCATTACTTGGGGGGTATATCGAAGAAAACGAGTCTCCCGAAGAAACTATCCGCAGAGAAATACTTGAAGAAATGGAACTAGAGTTAGATGAAGTGAAATTCTTCAAGTTTTATTATTGGGAAGAATGCGATGAACACATTTTTTGGTCTCAAATTGATTTAGATATCTCTAACATCAAGCTTCACGAAGGGCAGAAATTAGCTTACTTTAGTCAATCAGAAATTGATCATCTTGACTTTGCATCTCACTATCATAAAATATTAGCAGATTTTTATGATAGTTTAGCTATGAGTTTATAACTAAGCATTGGTTAAAGGTAATAAACAATCTAATGAATGAAAGCTTAATTACGGTACTGCCAGAAAATATTGCTAAAAAACTTGGACAGGCTTTGGCTCACATACCTGGAGGAGAAACGGCAAAAATAGAGAAACCCAAGGGGGAAGGCGCGTTCAATCATATCTTATTAATTACAACAGATGAGGAACGCTACGTTTTTCGAGCCAGACGCGAAAGTTCCTCAGAAGAGATTGAAGCATACATGAGGTATATGTATGAAGCTACTAGCTTTTTAGAAGCTGGAGGAATATTTAAACTCAGAAATATTGCTGAAGAAATTGACTTTATCAAAAGCGCACTGGCTGTAGGTTTACCCGTTCCTAAGTTAATTCATGCCGATACAGATTGGATGTTGATTGAATATATTGAAGGAAGAACCTTCCATGAATTCGTCAAGGCTGGAGAAGTAGAAATTCTGCCCAAGATTCTGAGGGAACTTAATTTAGCTCACACAAAGGGAATTATTTATGGCGATCGCTGGGGTGATAATGAAATTATAGACTCCCAAGGAAACGTTCGCATGATTGATTTTGATATTGAATGGTCTTACGAGGGAGTCAACGATGGCATTGTTGAAGCTTTAGAAATGGCGGTTCCCATTTTTCACTCCCTAAGACTGACAAGCACTCGAAATGATTTATTAAATATAGTTCAAAATGATGCCTTGCCATTGCTGAAATCCTGGGGATATAAAATTGATATGATTGGGAAGTTTATTCAAGGTTTTTGTAACTTTTATCTTGACCCCAATAAGCCCAGTAATATCTGGTCTTTACCACCAGAGTTGTATGTTTCAATGACTGAACCAGCAAATCGTTTGATAGCCATTTTTTCGGAAGCAGAATAAACTCTACAAAAATCAGGACTTACGCAGAGATCCCCCTAAATCCCCCTTAAAAAGGGGGACTTTGAAGTTCCCCCCTTTTTAAGGGGGGCTAGGGGGGATCTAGGTTTCAAGCAACGCGGTGCGTAAATCCTAAAAATATGAAAGTTTGGTAAAGCTATGATTACCCCTGCCATAATATTTAATTTGGCGGTAAAAATCTCAATTTAAATTGAGATCCTTCATCGTCTTAACATTATAATAGCGGCTATCTGTCATCGGATTGGGAACTTGATTGGCTCTAAATGCTGCCACTAAATCTTGAATTGCCTCTTCTACCGTATGTGAAGGCACAAATCCCAATTCTTGTTTGATTTTTTCTGAGGAAATGTGATAAGAACGAATATCGTTTGTGGGTGTGGAGACAATTTCTACAGATCCCACTACTTTACGAATCATCTCGGCAATTTCCATCAAGGTATGATTTTCGTAGCCAGCATTGAAGATTTTTCCATCGATCGCTTCATCTGACCATTGCAGAGACTTAATATAAAGATCGGTCATATCCTCAATATGAATATTGGGGCGCTTTTGCTGACCGCCAAAAACTGTAATCTTGCCATTGTTGATAGCTTGAGTGGTGAGAATATTAACTACTAAATCTAATCGCTGGCGGGGAGAGTAACCGCACACTGTCGCTGGGCGCAGCACTAAAGTAACAAATCCTGGTTCTCGCTGACTCAGCAATACTTCTTCACACAAAGCCTTATAACGGGAATAGTCTGTCAAAGGCATCAGTGGTAAGTCTTCTGTAACATTATCAGTCTCTTTAATTCCATAAACGCTGGAAGAAGAGGCATAGATAAACCGCTTGACTCCTGAATTTTTCGCTACATCCACCAAGTCAACAAAGGCATCATAATTAATTGAACGACCCAGATCCGGATCTAATTCAAAACTCGGATCGTTGGAGATACAAGCTAAGTGAATCACTGCATCGCATCCTGGTATGACTTTTTCCAGCAGTGCGCGATCGCGGATGTCTCCTTGAATCTCCTCCAAATTTGGATGATTTTTGACAGCCTCTAGTACATTTGTCCCATAGATATAGAGGTCTAACACTTTGACTCGATATCCAGCTTGCAGGAGTTTAGGAACTAAGACAGATCCCACATAACCTGCACCACCCGTAACTAGAACTTCTTGAATTGAATTCATGGGTTGATTGGTTTCCTAACAGTCCTCTAGAACGTGCAAATTGTTTTGGCAAACTTTAACAAGCGAGGTTTTGCTACAGGTTTTTCATTGCCCAGAACATTAGCAGCGATCGCACCTGCCATATTTCCCAGGAATGACCCCAGCTTCAGAGGTAAATCTAACTTGGCGCTCAAACTAGCTAGGGCAAAAAAGGCATCTCCTGCACCTGTAGTATCTTTGACTTGTTGTGTCATCGCAGGAGTCATTACCAGTTCTCCATTTGCCTGAATTGCCAAAGATCCAGAAGCGGCTAAAGTCAACCAGCCTTGTTGCGCCCCTAAATGGGATTGCAAACGCTTGAGTAACTCGTTGCGATCGCCGTAGCGATTAGAAAAAGCTAGACGAAGTTCCTGCTCATCTATACAGAATGTATCTGCGCGTCGATATTTACTAATTAAGTTGTAACCGTAATTGGCGCTGTTCGTTTGGCAGTTAACAGCTAAAAATGGTGCTTGAGATTGAATTAATTCCATCATGGATGAATCAATTAATCCATGACCATAATCAGCCAAAACGACTAGATCGTAGCTTTTGATAGACTTTTCCAAGGAATCTAAAAGTTTTTGACGCTCTTGAGGTGCTAGTCCCTCCTCATCTATAGAGTTGATAGCAAACAGTTGTGTATAACCCTTTGTTGTACCTTGCTGTTCAATATAACGGCACTTGGTTACAGTAGAATAACCTTCTGCATACTGCAAATTTAAATCAATCGAACCCTTGATCTGATTCGCGATCGAGCGATGTACATCAGGTTCATTCCCAATAGCACTAGCTACTGTAACAGAATTAGCAAAACTCTCCAGATGGCGAGCAATGGCAAAAATTCCTCCTAAGTGCTGTTCTTTTTTCACAAATCGAGTGGACGGCGCTCTACCTTTCGAGGTTAACCCTTGAACGGTACAGTGAACAAACTCATCAATAATGACATCGCCAAGCACTAAAACCTTAAGCAGCTGCATCGCCTCCACAGCATCTGCGATCTGCTCATACGAATACTGCTGAGTTAAATCCTTGACATAATCCTTTAATTCTGAGGGGACAACATCAAGGTAATTGTTAATCAATCGCGTTGAGCTAAAAGTGATTTCATTGGTATAGCGAACATCGCCCCCATAAGCTCTAACCTGGGCAACTTCTTTGTCAATATTTTGGGTGACATCTTTGCTTGCGTCAGCATATTCATCTCCCTTGCAGTAAATATGGGGACGTACTTTCTCAATTACTTCCAACGCCGTTACCTTTGGGGTTAAGATCACGTAATCAACGCAAGCTAGCGCCGCCAGAGAACTTAGACGCAATTCATCAGAAAATATCGGTCTTCCGGGACCTCGATTAACGTATGGAGTAGCTGTCAGGGAAATCACTAACAAATCTCCCATCGCTTTAGCGGCTTGCAAATGAGCGATGTGTCCAGGGTGAAGTAAATCAAACACTCCATTACAAAGGACGATTTTAGACCCCTGTTGTCGGTAGCTATCAAGTATCTCTGCACAGGTTTCAAAGCTAAGATACTTTTCTTTATTGATTGCTAGTTCCATTCAGAGACTGAGTTTTCTAGAGTAAATAATTAATGCTTTACGTTCGGTAACGATTAAGATACTTCGTTTTGGGCAAGGTTCAGATAATTATCCTCATCAGAACTAGGCAAAGCTCCCTTAACCAAACCATCTATAATACAGTGACAAATGCACAGATGCATGATTTCCGCAAAACCGTATGCCATAGTCGGAACGTAAAAATTGAGATGTCCGAGTTGACGCAAGGGGTTATTGGTTTGGAAGGCTGATAGCGTAATGACTTGGCAATCCATTTGTATCGCTTGGCGAACACCAGCAAGGATGTTTGCTGACTCTCCAGAACTGCTAATCGCAAACAAAATATCTCCAGATTGAGCAAATATTGATATCGGTTTGCTAAAAACTTGTTCGTAGCCGAAGTCATTACTAATGCAGGTCAGCGAGGCGCTGTCGTTGAAAGCGATCGCAGGAATGTTACCATTGCGCCAGTAGTCAACCGCCTGATGGCTGGCTACGCTTGCACTCCCTCCATTACCAATGAAAATAACTTTTCGCTGCTGCTTTCTTTGTCGATAGACTAAAGCCGCAGCCCGATTAATTCCTTCAGAGATTGATATAAATTTACCTTGGGTATCTGTTATCTGAAACTTCTCGCCAAGGGCAGCTAATTGGCGAAAGTAATCACTAGAAAACGGGAGCGTTTGGGATGGTGCTGAATGCATAGATATTCTGTTATTTAGTTGTCCGAAACTTTTCTCAATTCGAGCTACCTTTCAGAAAGTGAAATGTATCGTATGACGCCAAATCTTAATAGCAATGCTGCTATAAGTCAACTTTCTGAAAAATCTTTGTAATCCAGCAAAAACCTTCTTATATCAAGCAAATTTTTATTTTGGTTATTGATTATACTAATATTTGGCTTAGCCCAGTTTTATTTTTATCTTTTCTTTACAAATTTATGCATTAAAAACTGTTTGTAACTAGATATTAAGAGAAGCATCCATCGGGTCGCACATCACTCATAGTGCGATCTATAAATAGTAAACACTGTTCAAATCGGCAATAAATTCTCCTCTCTATAGCATCACACCAAACCTAATAACTCACTATTCGCGTAATCGGGCTATGAAAAGCTAAATTTTTCGTTGACTGGGGAAAAATGCACAAAAAGTAGGATAGATTATATATTTAGGTCATGGAAAATCAGTATAAAGCTACATCTCACATCTTGCACCATTATCAATAAGCCGGAGGCTCCAGCCTCGACTTGATCGTGGTGCAAGATATCAGTTAAAACCGAGTTAAATTCTTATCTAGTAGGCATTTAGTTTTATATAACAGGAATTAAGTTACTCGCCAATTGTTAAAACCTTAGCGATTAATGCAACTGGTGCCAGATGTAAGTTACATCTCACATTTCGCACCTTCATCGGGCACAATTGAGCGATCGCTTTCTTAGAAGATCGGGACTTACGCAACATCACCACATCTGCCACCGCAATCCCCCTGGAGGATTGCCCCTACAAAACGCTATATGTATAAGCTTTGCGTAAGTCCTGAGGATGCGACAGTTAAGGGTGCGGAGTGTCGGTTGAAAACGTCAACTGACGTGCCATGCCATCATCGACAAAGCGCTGTTCGCCAATCCCGACCAGTTCCACGATAGTTTCACGCGCTGCGGGTGAAAAGCCACCCTCTCGTGCTTCAATCTCAACAATGGTTTGTTGCCCTTCGGAACGAACGTGGTAAGTTGTCGTGCAAAAGGCTCCTGTTGTGTACTCAAAAGTATGACCGTCATCCTCATAAAGAGTAAACTGACCTGTGCCCATCCAAATCCGAAGCGTCAGCTGGTCTAAAGGGCGTTCATCTACGTATTGCATTACTGGTGCCATCGGAATAATCGAGCCAGCACGGACATATAATGGCATTCGCTCCAGTGGGGCGTGGGCTAGGATAGTGGTTGATCCATCGAAAGCTTCACCACTCCACCAGTCATACCAGCGACCTTCCGGCAAATACACAGCACGATGTTCGACACCCGGACGGTAAATCGGTGCTGCTAGTAATGAAGAACCCAGCATTATCTGGTCAGCGATGGTGAAAGTCTTCGGGTCATTGGGAAAATGATAGAGCAAGGGGCGCAGAATTGGCGCTCCAGTAGTTGCTGCTTCCCAGAAGAGGCTGTAAATGTAGGGCAGGAGTCGGTAACGGAGTTCGATGTATTCGCGGCAAATTTTTTCAACCTGGTCGCCAAACGTCCAAGGTTCGTGCTGTGCTGTAGTTAGCGCTGAGTGTCCCCGCATGAACGGGTAAAGTAGCCCTAACTGCATCCAACGCGCAAATAGTTCCGCCGTCGCATTACCCGCAAACCCCCCAATATCGGTACCCACAAAAGCGACGCCCGATAACCCCAGGTTACAGAGCATTGGGATGGACATTTCCAGGTGTTCCCACAAAGATTGATTGTCTCCCGTCCATACGGCTGACCAACGTTGAATACCAGCATATCCGGCGCGTGTTAGGAAAAAAGCACGCTCTTGTGGACGTGACTTTTCCATCCCTTGATAAGAAGCCTGTGCCATCATCAACCCGTAGAGATTGTGAGTCTCCGCATGATTTGTTTTCTCATCAGCTGACCCCTGCGGGGCGTCAAGGGGAAACGTTATCTTGTTACCGGGGTCGCCGAACGGACGGTCATCAAGTGCGGGTTCGTTCATATCGTTCCAGATACCAGCAACACCGATGTCGGTTAGGCTTTTTTGCAAAATTCCCCACCAGTCCCTGACTTCAGGGCGCATGAAGTCGGGAAAAACTGCTTTATCAGGCCAAACGTAGCCGTGAAACAATTGACCGTTAGTTTTACGGATAAAATAGTCGTTCTTGAGTCCGTCGTCGAAGACTTGGTAATCTGCTTCTGGATCGTACTTCACCCCTGGTTCAGAAATTGGCACCACCTTGAAGCCATTCTGCTTTAAGTCGTCTACCAATTGTTTCGGGTTGGCGAAGCGTTTAGGACTCCAGGTAAAAATCCGGTACCCATTCATGTAGTCGATATCGAAATGGATGACATCGCAGGGAATGCGGCGCTGACGAAATTCACCAGCCAATTTGCGGACTATATCTTGTGACTCGTAACTCCAGCGACACTGGTGATAACCAAGCGACCATCGCGGCGGCATAGGCATCCGTCCGGTTAGCTGGGTGTAAGTTTCGAGAATTTTTGCCGGTTCGGGGCCATAAATAATGTAATAATCCAGTTCGCTACTAAGCGTTTCCATCCGCAAAACACCGGGTTGCTTTGCGCCAAGATCGAACTGACTCCAAAATGTGGTATTGAAGAAAATGCCATAGGCCACTCCCGGACGCAACGCCAGGAAAAACGGAATTGCGTGATACATACTGTCTGTAAGGATGCCGAAATCAACTGCATCACTCGTCCAATTAGTTCTCACTTTAGACAGTTGGTCGAGTAAACCAGTGGGTTCGCCGAAGCCATAGAAATGTTCGTCAGCTTCAATTTGTTTCCACCCAGCAGTAGCGCCAGTCCGCCAACCCATTCCTGGGGCTGCATCCTGAGCAAAGGGCTGTCCTGCTAGGTCGAAGCACTGGATGCGACAGGGGTTTTGGTTAACGAGGATTCGTAGCTGTTGAGTTTCAATTTCTACAACATCTGCTTTTTCTCGCACCTCAAATGGCACAGTAGACCATTCTTCATCTGCCTGTGTGACTGCCCATGACCGACGTGGCAGAAATTCGCCAGTAGGTGTCATCCGTACCCGAATTAAGTTTGCTGCTAGGACGCTAATGGTCAGACGGAAGTCGCCGCAGTTGAAGAGGATACGGCGCTTATCCTGTTGTATTGTTTGTACTGCCCCAAGGGTTGACCAAGGCTGCTCGCTGGTATGCAGTTGCCCGAAGTATTGCGGCATAATCCCTGATTGAAAGACACGCTGGAACGAGTGCGATCGCTACCATTTCCAATTGAGATTCACACAACCCACTGATAAAAAGCTTGTATCCACAGGTATAAACTCAACTAATTACATTAGGCTGATGCCACCGTTGATACAAAGATACTGTCCGGTAACAAATGCAGACTCAACGCTGGCGAAGTAAAGCACCGCTTCAGCAATATCTTGTGGAGTTCCGAAACGCTGCATAGGAACTCTTGCTTGGTAAGCATCCTTTTTCTCTTGAGCGGTTGTTTCGTGCCGTTCTACGGGAATCCACCCAGGAGCGATCGCATTTATTGTAACTCCAAAGGGCGCAAGTTCGGTTGCCATGCTGCGCGTGAACCCGATTTGCCCGCCTTTAGCGGTAACATAAGCACTGAAGTGGTTAACTGTCCGAAAAAAAACATCGCTACTGATATTGATAATTCGTCCCCATTGTTTCTCCTTCATCGCGGGTAAGCAAGCACGAGTCAGCAAGAAAGGACTCTTGATAAAAAAGTCGATCATCGTCTGGAAATCTTGCCAGGTGTACTCCTCAAAGGGTATCTGGGGCTGATTTCCTGTTGCATTCAGCACCAAAATATCCACTGAACCTAGCTGTGTAGCGATCGCTTCGTAAATAGCTGCCACATCTTCTTCTTGGGTGACATCACCCTTGACGAGGATAGCCTCACAGCCTTGGTTTTGTAACTCTGCCAAGGCACTTTCTGCACGCGATATATTGTTGCAGTAGTTAAGTGCTACCTTAGCACCAGCTAAACCTAACCTCAGCGCGATCGCTTTCCCCAAGCCAGCAGAACTTCCTGTGACTAGGGCAACGTGTCCATCTAGAGAAAATGACATTTAATTGCTAACCTAAACATGAAAATGAGGAAACAAAAATCAGAATTTTTCTAATAATTGAGATAAATTATTTAAACTCTCTTTGGTTCCATGCTGCACATCTGCTGGCTCTTCATATTCAACTACCCAATATCCCTGATAACCTGAATTTAGAAGTTCTTGAATAATCGGTTGCCAAACAATTTCTCCTTCTCCAAAAGCACAAAATTCGGGTTTGCCATTAGCCCATCGGACATCTTTCCAATGACTGTAGTTTACCCAAGGCAGGATGTAGCGTAGTGCCATCAAAGGGTCGGTTCCCTGGTTCAAAAAGTTAGCCGGGTCGTAATTGACACCAACTGCAGGACTCTTGATGCCTTCCATAATCTTAGCAACTCGTTGCCCTGTTGCTGTTGGGCCACCGTGATTTTCAATGGTTATTTTAATCCCCTGTTTTTCGGCATAATCTCCAATTTTATTAAAAGCATAGTGAAGCCGAGGGAAAACATCTGGAAGAATATGAGCGTTTCTGTGATCGCCAGACAATAATCGGACAAATTTTGCCCCTAGTTGTTGTGCTATATCAACGAAACGCTCTACTCTTTGAATCTCTTTTTCTAATTCAGCAACTTCTGGAATTGTAAAATTATTTCGTGCCGCGATACAAATAATATCTACTCCGGCTTCCTCTGCCCAAGTTGCAATCTTGGCGATTGATTCGTCGTTACCACCATCTATAAGATGTTTGGGTGCTTGGGGATGGGCATTGACTTCTACTAAACGAATGCCTTGGCTAGCTATCCAGTGAAAATATTCCGGTATTTCTACTTCTCTCCAGCCCCAAGCTGCACAGCCAATGTTTGATGGGTTAATGTTATTTGGCATATTTAATCTTAAATTTGATAATCTAACGATTCAAAAACTTCAGAATTGCAAAATTTTACTGCCTTCTTCGTATTCTGATAAATTTATCTGATAGACAAAAGACTCTTTTTAATAATTATTTTCCAAACTGGCATTGCTTACACCAACTTCTTTGAGTACAATGTCCCATATTTTTTTTAACAAATGTTCATTTTCTATAGCTTCTAAATTAACTGATATTGTATCAGAACTGTTAACCTCTAACACTTCATACCCTTGCTCACCTAAAAGTCTTTGGGCGGCAGCTTGATCGATTTTAGATAAATGCTTGTGTTCATAAATTAATAGAACAGGTTTATAGTATTCAAAATTAATCAATTTGAGGATCTCATAGTCAAAACCCTCCGTATCTATATGGATGATATCTATACTTCCTACTGAGTGTCTATCACACAATGCTTGAAACGTTATACACTCAATATTGGTTTTTCTAATACGTTTCTCTATATTGGGAATGAAATCAGTATGCTTCATAATAATCGGTAGTGAAAACGATCCAAGCTGATCATACCAAACTGGTAAATCGTCATTTGACTGCTCAAGATAGTAAAACTCTTTAGTACCGTTAACTTCAGCAATAGCTACATTTTCTAGTATAAACCGTTCTGAACCACCATATTTAGCACGCAAGCGATCGAACACATAGCTAACAGGTTCAACCATGATTCCATGCCAGTGTTCATGTCTCAAAAATCTATGAAGTGGATCGCCATGCGTAGCATCATTAGAGCCTATTTGAATAAAAAACAGATACTCTCGTGAGATTGACAAGGCGTGTATGAGCGTATCATAAACATCTCTCATTGGCAGTGTATTATTTAGATTTTCTTTAGCTGAATCGTTCAGAGATTATTGATAGAATAATTTAATATTATCACAGACTTTCTCAAGTTGCTCAACGGTTAATCCTTGATAAATAGGTAAGCTGAGGATTTGGCGTGCCTGCATCTCTGTAACAGGGAAACTTTCTTCTGGATAGCCTAATTCTTTACCTGCTGTGGATAAGTGAATTGGTACTGGATAATGGATTGCAGTACCGATCGCGCGATCGCTCAAAAATTGGCGCAATTCGTCGCGGCGTTCAGCTTGGATGACAAAGGTGTGATACACGCATTTTTCCCACTCACGTTCTAGTGGCATTTTGATCTCAGGAATGTCAGCAAGTTGAGTTTGGTAGTAACGGGCATTTTGCCGACGCTGCTGTGTCCATTCTTGGATGTAGCGCAATTTTACTAAAAGAATTGCTGCTTGTAGGGTATCTAAACGGGAATTGTGAGACCACAAAACACAATCATCGCGGGTACGCAAGCCAATATTACGCATGATTTTGAACTGTTCGTACAGTTCTGGATCATCTGTAACTAGCACCCCCCCATCTCCACAAGCATTTAAGTTTTTTAAGGGATGTAAACTGAAACAGCCTACTATTCCAAAAGAACCCACTCGCTGACCTTGATATTCAGCGAGGATCGCTTGGGCTGCATCCTCCACTACAGCTATTCCTTTCTCTTTCGCAATAGCTAAAATCGGTTCCATGTTGCAGGGTCGCCCCGTCAGATGCACTGGAATAATTGCCTTCGTTTTGGGAGTAATGGCAGATGCGATTTGACTCGGATCGATGTTGTAATCATCACCCACGTCAACAAATACAGGTTTAGCACCAAGGACGCGAATACAACTAGCTGAAGCCACAAAGGAATTAGGTACAGTAATGACTTCATCACCAGAACGAATAGCGATCGCTTTGAGTGCAAAAATTAAGGCATCTGTCCCAGAATTAACGCCAACTGCATAACGAACACCGCACAATTGAGCAAACTGACGCTCAAACTCTGCAACTTGCTCACCTAAAATAAAGTTGCCATCATCAATAACTTCGCCAATTGCTGTTAACAACTCAGACTTCAGGGAAGCGTGTTGACTTTTGAGGTCGATGTAGGGAATTTGATTAGACCTCTTGCAAAAATCAGTAATTACATCTGTGTTCATCTGTGTTTATCTGTGGATATCTGTGGTTAATTTCCCTTCAAAAACTTATGCAAAAGGTCTATTAATCGTTAATTGTTACACTTTAATATCCCAGAATATTGATAAAGACTTCACGAGTGTGACCAGACTGGCGATGTTCCCAAATATAGATATCTTGTAAACGACCCAGCTGCAACAAACCTTGAGCAACAGGGATTTGTTCAGAGGTATGAGTGAGGGCAGATCGAATATGGGCAGGCATATCGTCTAAACCCTCTCCTGCTAATAGGTATTGACCTGTTTCTGGAACTAATTTTGCAAAGAAGGCTTCTACATCCGGCTTGGCATCATTTTCTTGAATTAGTAAACTGGCTGAAGTATGACGCAGGAAAAGCGTACAAAGTCCTGATTGAAGTCCTGATTCTGTAATTACCGCTTGCACTTGTGGTGTAATCTGACACAGGGATTTACCAGTGGTTTGTACCTGAATCGATTGTTGGTAAAGTCTTATTGATGAGTTTGTCATGCTGATTCCTTCCCTAGATGCTCAAACCACGATTTTGTCTCTTGCTGAATCGCTTCTGGTGTCCAGACTGGAGCATCTCGCCAGAGTTCAATATTAGCTAACATCTCGGCTACCCCTTGACTTAAAGTTACTTGAGGTTGCCATTTTAAAAGTGTAGTAGCTTTGGTAATATCTGCCCAAGTACAATCAGGTTCTCCTGGTCGTTTGGGGATATGAGTGATTTCTCCCTGCAATAATTTCACGAGTGTCAAAACGCTTTCGGATTTACCGGAACCAATGTTAATGATTTCCCCTGTAATATCAGATTGGGCAGCTTTGACGAAGGCTTCTACTACATCGCTGACAAAGGTGAAATCTCTAGTTTGAGTCCCGTCTCCAACGACAGTGAAAGGCGTTACAGCTAGTTTCTGAGCTAAAAACACACCAAACACCGCACCATACGCCCCAGTCGTGCGCGATCGCGGCCCATAAACGTTAAATAATCGTAATGATAGGGCTGGCAGTTGATAAACTTGCGCCCAGTGCATCACAAGTTGTTCCCCCATATATTTAGTCAATCCGTAGGGGTGTTTGGGATGACAGGGATATGTTTCTGGTGTGGGATATTGGTCAGGAATACCGTAGCAGGTTGAGGAGGCTGTGTAAATAAACTTCTCGATTTGAGCAGTACGACAAGCCTCTAAAAGAGCGAAGGTACTGTGCAAGTTTGAATGGTAGTAGTCCCCTGGATTTTCGATTGATGGCACTAAATCAGCTAATCCTGCTAAATGAAATACCCAATCAATGTCTACTAGGGTGGAAGCTGAAATATTGGCTAGATCCTGCTCAATAAAAGTAAATGATTTATATGTTTGAGCTACTTTTAAATTTGCAGTTCGTCCTGTGACTAGATTATCCAAACCAACAACACTGTGACCTAATTTGAGGAGGCGATCGCACAAGTGACTGCCGATAAAACCAGCAGCACCCGTCACTAAGCAATGTTTAGCAGAATTCAATTCACTGTTCATTTAAATAACGTTTTATTTGACATTTTATAAATCAGTTTGCTCAATTGTTCGCAGTTAACAATCATATTCTCATTATTTGCTTCACAAAACAGGCATCCGTAATTAAATTTTAATCCCTGAGCCATAGTATAGAAGAAATGACTAATTTTATCGCCAAATATTTCAATTATAGTTGCCCTCTGAGAAAAAATCATATTTGTTAATCCCGCGCCATGAGGAGCCACAATAATTTTAGCTTGAGCAAATATTTTTACCTGATTTTGCCAATCTATATCTTCAAAAACATAAGTAATAAAATCCATCTCAGCTAAAGTATTTATCACTTCTTCTTCATTGAGAATGCATCGAGCATTTGTTTTCCTACGAGAAATAAAAATATTTGGACTCAAAGGAACCTTGGAAACCGCATAACTATCTATATTACCAAGAATACGTTCTCTTAACCAATAATAAGCTTTAATTGAAACACGACCTTCTTCCCTACGTTTAGAGCAAATAACTAATTCGTTAACTTTAGCTCTATATCCATTCCATTGAATACAATCTTCTGGTCGATAACCCATCAATTCTAAAGATTTGATTTTCCAAATTGGAGGGTCTTTATCAATAATTAATACTGGTTTTTTACCTGTTTTTTTAGAATAATATTCCAGGGCTTCTAGCCGAGTTAATCCCTCAGAAATCCAATGAGCATACAAACGGCTCCAATAATTAACTAATGAACAAGCTAAATCAATATTTTCTGAATTAGGCATAGGTCTAATATATTGAAAATTAAACCCTTGCTTAAGTGTTGAAATGACACTGTGCTGTAAACAATCTACTCTGTCTAAAGCTGTTTCTAAAATAATCTTTTTATCTTCAGTAAATCCAATAGCATCAACTCCAAATAATTCAACATTTTTGATTTCAGCAGCAAAAGGAACGGTAAATTTAAATATTCCTGCTTTTTCTTTTAATATATTGGGTATTTCTTGATCGGTAATAGGAAGTTGAATTTTAATATTTTTTTCATAGTTTAATTGGTATAATTTATGTTGATTTTTAGAGGTTACTGTCAACCCTACTCTACTAATTAAATTCTTGTTAATATAATTAAATAAAATAAAATATATAAATTTTAAAGCAGGTATTTGTTTATATTCCTCTTCTAAATTAGGGATATTATTTTCCCTTTTAGATTGCTCCATCACCTCAGTAGTAGTGAGCAAGTGAGTATCAATATATTTTAATAATATAGGATAAATTAGTTTGGTAATCAATAATTGTTGTAAACTACTCCAAATTTTGTTCATCTGTTCATAAAACTCTTAATTTAGATTTGCAACAAATTGGAATAAATTAGGTGAATATTATCAATGATTAATCAACAAATTTCCCTCAAATATTCTTAAATAAAATACTTTATTTGAGCTAAGTTGTCCAGTCGAGTAGACACCTCCATTTTTTTTGAGCAACTTCTTTACTCAGCAAATAAAATTTACCGATTCCTCCGGCTTTTGCTGCTTGCATATCCGATGTTTTATCACCAATCATTATTGACCTTTTAAGGTCTATGGGATATTTTTGACAAGCTTGCTCAATCATTCCTGGGTAAGGTTTACGACATCGGCAATTTTGGCGGTAATTAGGTATAGCAGCTTGGGGATGATGTGGGCAATAAAACACATCAAGCAAGGGTACACCTTGTCTGTTAAATTGCTCACACATCCAGGCAGTCAGATATAAAAAGTCCTGTTCAGAATAATAACCACGAGCAATACCCGACTGATTAGTTACTACTATCAGGAAGTAGCCCAAATCCCGCAGTAGACGACAGACTGTAAACACATCATCGACAAACTCAAACTGCGATCGCATGACAACATAGCCGTAATCAACATTGATAACGCCATCGCGGTCAAGAAAAGCAACTTTGATCACGTCAATAATTCCTTAACTTTGTTCATGATTCCAATAGCATCAATACCTTGATGGGGTAATTGCTCCCATATTCCACTACATCCTTCTTGATGAGTACCCATATAAGCATATTTGGGAGATAAACCTCTCTCTAATAACCAGGAACCAAAGCGACTTCCTAAACCTGTGCGACGATTCAAGGATTCCACGACCAAGACAAAGGGTGTGGAGCCAATATGAGTTATGATTTCTTCATCAACCATATTTAGGGTTGGCTTGTTGATTAGCCCTACATCAATTCCCTCTTGCTTGAGCTTTTTTACGACATCAAGGGCGCGGTAAAGCACTTCACCAAAGCTGACGATGTACCCAGATGTTCCCTCACGTACAATGTCATCTTTTCCGGGAATAAAGGTATAGCTTTCCCCAAACAAAGGTTTGCCATCAGCATTAAAGATATCGGGAACAGGGGAACGACTGGAAAAGATAAACCGTAAGCCAGGTTGGTGAAATATAGTTTCCACACAGGCTTTCATTTGTCCGCCATCGGCTGGGTAATACAGACGGGTTTCGTAGCCATCTTCTAGCCCGTTATCTGCAAACATATTATTCAAACCAAAATGGCAGCTGTTATCTGCTATTTCATCTATACCGCTATGGGAAAATTGACAAAGAACGTTAGATTTATTCAACCGCGCCATTGTGATTTCGGAGATGCACATTTCTAAAAAGGCGCTGTAGGTGCTGAAAATGCCTTGTTTGCCTTTTTCCATGCCAAACCCCGCCGCTGCCGAGAAGTTTCCCCGCTCCATGATGCCGCCGCGATAGAAAATTTCTGGATAGGCTTGACTAATTTTGTTGATACCACAAGATTCTCCCAAGTCACTGTCAATGCACATGACTTTTTCTTGGCGTTCAGATGGAGTTAGATGGCTGAGAAGTGAAACGACGGTGGCATCGAAGATATGGCGAGTTTTACTGCTAGAACCCGCGAAGGTATAAGATGCTTTGAGCGGAACAATTCCTTTGAGATAATTAACGGCTTGGGTGTGTCCGCCAGTTTCGAGATATGCGATCGCTAAATCCCGCGAGAGGGCATCATGACCAAGGTGCGTACCTTCTACCCCAGCAATGCCAGGGCACATCTTACGTTTATTCACAACCGCTACTGGGCCGACTGTGGTAACTGCCTCACAGAGGCGGCAATACAAATCATCCAAGTCTTCGCCCTCTCCTGGTAACACAGTTAGCCCATGTCCAGATAAGGTTTTACCTACACTAAAACCCGTCAAATAGTCTGAAGGGTATCCACTACAGGTGGAATTGTTATCGTCAATAATCAACTTAATGTTGAGATTTTTGGCTACAGCTAAACGTGCTGCCTCTGCATTATTTCCTTCTTGCTGCGATCCATCCGATCCCAGACAAAAGACTACCCGATTAGGATTAGCGATCGCAACTCCATTCACATAAGCCCACAGATGTCCTAATCTACCACCACTAAATTTTACCCCAGGAGTGCGATCGCGTTCCGGATGAGCAAGAAGTTTGGAATAGGGTTCTCGATAGTGCAGCAGATTTTCAGCATCAAGATCACCGAGTAGAGTCGCCATGAGATATTGTGTGGCAACTCGGTGTCCGGCTTCATCGAAGAAAATCGGTACAAACTTATCTGGTACTCCCCGAAAGAAGGCATCTAGAATCATAACTTCGGGAACTGTATCATAAGCCCCTCCTGTATGACCGCCTAGACCTTTTGCTGCTGCTATGGCAGTAAAAAAAACAATAGTGTCTCGACAAACTTGAATATTAGCTTTCAGCGTTTCTCTTTGCTCATTCGTCAAAGTTGAATTAGTCGGGTCTAATTTTAACGGTTTGTAAGTATCTAGGTTAATGGGAAAGCGTAAGGTTGTTACAGGCATTGGTTCTCGTTCCTTAGAGCTTATCAAGTTTTCCTTAAGTGAAATGCGCCCTAAAAAATTAGCGCTAACACTTACCCAGAGTATTCTAGTGCCTCAATGTCTCCCCGACTCATTGTCTTTAACGTTACTTCACAAAGTAACGTAACAAATTTTTATAGTTTTATATTTTTTACATTTAAACATTTGTGTTAAATTAATATCTTAATCACACAGATATTAGAAATAGGCTAATATCTTAGGGGCTGACAAAAACTAAGGAAAAATATAATTTGATGTTCGGGTTGATTAAACAGATACCAACATGGCAAAAACTAAAGTGGCTACAGTATCTAATAAAGCCTCTATTAATGAAATATATTCATCAAAATCTACTTGATAGAAAAACCTTAATTTTTCAAGCTGATACTCGTAAGGAAAATAATTTTTTTTCGCTTAAGTACGAAGAATCAATTTATTATGACCAGTCAATCTCTTCCTACGAGGTTCCAGAAATTATCAAAGAAAAAGAAGGAGAGTTTAGTTTTAGTATTCCTTTTGTTGCGGAAATTCAAAATGTATATTTAATTGGTCCTCATGCTGTTGGCGTTACAAAAGATATAAAAATTGTTTTAGAGACAGCGTTAGCGAGAGAAGACTGTCTTGAAAAAAGTATTACAGCTACTATAAATCAAGGATTTTATCTACAGTACCTAAAACCTGCCTCAGATATAAAAAAAATTGATTTTGCTTGCTCATTAATTAATTGTTGGAGCGATTTATATGCCCATTGGATTGTAGAATGTTTGACACGAATTGAAGCACTTGAACACTACTATGAAAAAACTGGTGAACGACCTAAATTAATTATTGAAAAAAATGCTCCTTTGTGGAAATTTCAGTCATTGGAACTGATGGGGTATAGCCGAGAGGATTGCATTGAATGGCAAGGCTATAAAGCTCAAGTCAACCGATTGGTTATTCCCTCCAACCGACGGGAGCAACGTCGTCAATCAATTAAAGCTTGTCGTTGGCTTGGCGAACGAATACTTAGTAATCTTGACTTTAGTAAAACTAGCGATATTCCTTTGTCTCCAAAAATTATCATCTCCAGAAGAAAAGCTCTTTGCCGTCGGGTAATTAATGAAGAAGAATTAAATAAAAATTTAGCTAAAATGGGCTTTATTTCCTATGTTTTGGAAGATTTAGATTTTCCAACTCAGGTAAAAATATTTTCCCAGGCAAAAATTATTGTTGCTCCTCATGGAGCTGGTTTTGCTAATATGATCTTTTCTAACAACCCAATTATTATTGAGTTGTTTGGTCAAAAACCCAGCTACTTTTTTTATACTCTGGCTAAAGGTCTAGGATTTAAACATGGTTTTATTCTGTGCAAACCACAAGATGATGACATGATTGTTAATTGCAGTGAATTAAATGACTTTGTCAAGCGTATGCTTGACAAAGGAAGTTAATAGTACTATTAATTAGGCAGAGAGTTTGATTTAAAAATCATCTATATTCTATTCACATCAGCAGTCAGCAAACAACTATGAATTATCAATCAATTTTAATAATTACCTACGGGCGAACTGGTTCTACGTTATTACAAGGAGTTCTCAATAGCCTAGAAGGTTGCCTGATTAGAGGAGAAAATAATAATTTCTGCTTTCCCCTATTTAACACTTATCAAGCAATCTTAAAAGCCAAAGAAAAAGCAGCTAATGTTCCGGCTGACTATCCAGCTACGGTTGTCAACCATCCTTGGTATGGAGCGCCTTTATTAAATGAGAAATTATTTCTCATCCGATGCCAATCATTAGTTAAAGAATTAATTATTGCTGACGAGAGCCATTCCCCACAAATCCAGTGTTACGGCTTTAAAGAAAGATATACTTATCCAGAAATTTTGAATAATTTTGAAGAATATCTTAGCTTTTTAACCAATATTTTTCCCAATGTTGCGTTTCTTTTTAACACTAGAAATATCGAGAATGTTCTTCAAAGTGGGTGGTGGCGAGAACGAGATTATAACACAAGTAAAGAGATAATATTAACAACTGAGGAGCGATTTAATAATTATCTAAAGAACTATGAAAACACGTTTCATATTCAATATGAAGATGTTATTAGTAAAAGTAGTAATTTTAAAAATATGCTTGACTTTTTAGGGGTTTCCTATGACAAAAAAAAAATTGACGCTGTACTCAGTCAAAAACATAGTTATGACATCAAACAAAGGATCTGAGGTGAAGCATTATATTCTGAATGAAGACGCTTCTTTTCTGTAGATGTTCGCTCCCCCTATAATTAAGGCTCGGTTAAAGGTGATGAACGACCCACTGAATGAAAACTTAAAAGTTGTACTCCCGGAAAACATTGCTCAAAAACTTGAGCGTGCTTTAGCTCAACTGCCGAAAGGAAAAACAGCAAAAATAGAGGAGCCTACTCAATGGGAAGCGGCATTAAACTATGTTTTATTAATTACAATAGCTGAGGAACGATACGTTTTTCGCGCTAGACGTGGCAATTCCTTAGAAGGAATTAACGCATACTTGAAGCGGATGTATGAGAACACAGGTTTTTTAGAAATAGGAGGAAAATTTAAACTTAGAACGATTGCTGAAGAAATTGACTTTATCAGCCGCGCCCTAACTGTTGGCTTGCCTGTTCCTAAGTTAATTAAAGCAGATACAGATTGGATGCTGATTGAATACATTGAAGGGAAATTATTCCATGAATTACTGGAGGCAGGACAAGTAGAAATTCTGCTCAAGGTTCTGCGAGAACTTAACTTGGCTCACAGACAGGGAATCATTTATGGCGATCGCTGGGGGAAAAATGAAATTATAGATTCCCAAGGAAATGTGCGGCTGATTGATTTTGAGATTGAATGGTCACAAGAGGAAGATGACAACAGAGTTCTTGAAGATTTAGAAATGGCATTTACTATTTTTAGTTGTTTGAGACAAACCCGTAGTCATGATGAATTATTAAAAATCATCCAAACTGATGCCATGCCAATGCTGAAAGCAGAGGGCTATCGAATCAGCAGAATGAGGCAGTTTATTGCAGGTTTCTCTAAGTACTACCTTGACCCCAACAAACCAAGTGATACCTGGACTATACCATCAGATTTGTACGTTCCTATAGCTAAAGCAGCAAATCGCTTAATTGCCATATTTGCCGAAGTTGAATAATCCTCTAATGAGTTATTTCCTTGTTTAAAAATGAAAACCATAGTTTATCAGTCTTATCGTACCCACAATGTACCTAGTTGGATTAATACCTGTATGCAAACAGTTAAGAAGTGGGCAACACTGAAGGGATTCGATTATGAAATGATCGATGATAAACTGTTTGATTATGTTCCGGATTGGTATAAAGAAAAGGCGCAGGGAAAAATACAGCCAATTAGTGATTTAGCTAGACTAGAATTGGCGAAAGAGTTTCTTCTAAAAGGATATGAGCGAACTGTTTGGATAGATGCTGACATTCTGATCTTTCAGCCAGAAAAGTTAGATATTAGTACGAGAGAAGAATATTTATTTTGTCGCGAAGCTTGGATAGAGCTAGAAGCAGGAAGTACAGTAGAGGAAAGTAGAATTGTTTCTAGTAGTAAAATTCATAATGCTTTGACTATATTTACTCAAAATAATAGCTTTTTAGATTTTTACATTTATGTTTGCAAAGAAATTGTTAGGAATAATCAAGGTAAACTTTCTTCGATTGAAGTTGGTACTAGATTTCTAACTAATCTGCATCAAATTTTTCCTTTGCATCTTTTTAATAATATAGGGCTTTTTAGTCCTTTAAATATGTATGCTCTTGCTCAGGAAAAAAGGTATTTTACTCAAGAGTATGTCAGACTATTGGGATTCCCTATTTACGGAGCAAATTTGTGTGCCTCATTTAGAAATACTAGCTATCAAGGAATAGATATGAACGATCAAGTCTACGAAATTGTGATTGAAAAGCTTTTACAAACAAAAGGAGAATTAGTCAACCAGTACTGTGAACAGTTAGTGACAGAATCAAACCAATGAGTGTTCTTCAAAGTGATATATGAACCAGAGACAAAAAACTTGTGGAGTACAGATTCCGATGTTACAACTATCACTAATATGAGTAAACATATTTTTTTGTATACACTTGATTCAGGGGTTGGCGGAGTTGCACAAAACAATCACTTAATTATGTGTACATTAGCAAGATTGGGATATCAAGTAACCTGTGTACAACCCCCAGCCTATGATGATAGGGTAATTAGCTTCCAAAAGCAGTTGGGTATTCAGCACCTATGGGTAGAAGCTAAGAACAAAAACAATTCACGAGGCTTTGATGTTGAAAGTTGGCAACCGACTTTAACAAATAGCTCCCCAAAACCGGGTTTAATTATTTGTAGTAACACCCATCCGTTCGCCAACTTTGCCGTTCAACAAATTGCTATTCAACTGGGAATACCATACATTGTAATCGAGAATCTGGTTGTGCCAGATATGGCTCTTCGGTTCGTTGAATATCTAGATGAGCTATCACATCACTACATTCAAGCCAAGTCAGTTATTGCTGTTTCCTATGATGATTTAGGTTTATTACACAAATTATTCAAGCTTCCTAAAAATAAAGGAAAGGTTATTTATAATGGACGACCTGTAGAATATTTCACTCCTTGCGATTTTGGCGTGCGCGATCGCCTGCGCCAATCGCTTAACATACCAACAGATGCTGTAGTTTGCTTCACAGCGGCTCGCATAGAATTGCGAAAAGGCTACCAGTATCAGTTAGAAGCAATTAAGCAGCTTATGTTCAGCCCCGTATGGAATCAACTTTACTTTGTGTGGGCAGGAGGTGGAATTTTTGAGCCGCAACTTGAAATCGAAATTCGACAAGCAGTTGAGCAACTGGGCATAACTGACAAGGTTATATTTTTGGGGAACCGTTCTGACGTATCAGATTGGCTGAATGCTGCTGATATTTTTGTGTTTCCTTCACAATTAGAAGGAATGCCTTTGTGTGTTATGGAAGCAATGGCAAAGGGATTGCCGGTAATTGCTTCAGCAGTCAGTGGAATTCCAGAAGAATTGGGTAACACTGGCAAATTACTTCCTGACCCCAACGTTGATCCGCAAGCCACAGTTAAAGAATTGGTAGCAACAATTCAAGAGTGGGTTATAAATCCCCAAAAGCGTCAGTCTATTCGTAAAGCTTGTAAGCAAAGAGCGGAACAAATGTTTAGGGAAGAACAGAGTATGAAACAAGTAATGGAAGTTATTGAGAGGAACATTTATGCCGACTGAGAATGTATCCCATGAGTATTACAACTAGCATACTAATACGCACGAAAAATGAAGCTCAAGACATATCAAAAACTTTGAAATTAGTGACAAGTCAGTCTTTAAAGCCCAACGATATTGTTGTGGTGGATTCTGGCTCTACCGATGAAACAGTTAATATTGTCAAGCAGTGGAGTGACGTTAAGCTAATTCAAATTCAGCCTGAAGAATTTACATTTGGTCGTTCTTTGAACATTGGCTTTAAATCTACTGAGGCAGAAATCGTTATAGCGTTGAGCGCTCATGCTTTTCCCTGCGATCGCTACTGGTTGCAAAACCTAGTTAAGCACTTTGATGACCTTGAAGTGGCGGGAGTTTACGGCAAACAGGTTTCTCAACCTGATGCTTGGCCATCAGTTCAGCGAGACCTAACATTTTATGGAGACCAGCTACGAATTCAGACAAACCCGGATAATCCTAGCGAACACTTTTTTTCCAATGCTAATTCTGCTATTCGTCGCCAGTGTTGGGAGAAGCACTGTTTTGATGAAACACTAACTGGGGGTGAGGATAGGGAGTGGGCATGGATGATGCTAAGGCTGGGCTACAAAATCGTCTATGAACCTGAGGCAGCAGTATATCACTCACACAACGAGCCTCTTCTGAAGGTATATCAGCGAGCTTACAGAGAAGCGCTGGCATTTGAGTTGATTTACGGGGAAAAAATGAGCTTGCACCAGGCTCTAGGTAAATGGCGCAGGTCAGTATTAGCGGACATTCGCTTCATCCTCCAAAATGGCAAAAGTTACGAGTGGATTTTACGTGCACCAATCTATCGCTTATTCTGGATTTACGGACGGCTCAAACCCAGTTTAGCCGCACCAATATGGGAGCCGTTTGTTAAAAGGTAGTTGAGAGAGTATTCTAACAAGCAGTTGTATTAAAAGTTTTGTCAAGGCAGGCGTGCGCGATCGCTAAACCTTAAAAAATTACCAGAAAACAAGTGTAACGCATGACTACCCATCTTTGGCAAGAACAGGCAGTTGAAGTAAATGGCTTAACCACTGTTAGCGCCACAATAGAGACTCCCAACCAAGCACAAAATCGTTTGTGGTATCGAGTGCAAGCGGAACACGGTTCTCTACTGACACTAAGCTGCGACCCATTTGTTGTTGCCACCATTTTCATCGCCATGAAGCACGGCACTGATATGGTGGTTCACGGCGAAGTTTCTCCTTCTTTATTGCAGAATTTAGCAGAGTTCCAAGCAGCTTGGGCGTGCTGGCGATCAGAGCTTTACAAGCAAGTTGAAATCACCGCAGAAGTTGAGCGAGAACAGCCCGTAGCTAATAGGGTACATAGAGTAATTTCTGCTTTCTCTGGTGGGGTGGATAGTTGTTTAACAGCGTTTCGCCACAGCCAAGAAGGGCATAGCAGGGTACAGCGCCCTTTACAAGCAGGATTGATGGTTCACGGGCTGGATATTCCCCTTTCAGAGCCGCAAATCTTTAACCGTGCGGCGCAAAAGTCTAGGTTGACACTCGCCAGCTTGGGTTTAGAACTAATTCCGATGGTAACTAACTTCCGCGAATTCGAGCAAGATTGGGAGGACTCTCACGGAGTTGCAGTTGCGTCTTGCTTGATGCTGTTACAGGGTGGCTACTCGGAAGGTTTAATCCCCAGTTCTCTTCCTTATCATGCTCTCGTTCTACGCTGGGGATCAAATCCACTCACCGATCCGTTACTGTCGAGCCGTACTTTTGCAATCGTTCATGATGGTGCAGCCTTTACCCGTGCCGAAAAAGTGAAGCAGATTGCCCAGTGGCGAGAAGCTTTACAAAATCTCAGAGTGTGTTGGGAAGGTGATCAAAAAGACGGAAACTGCGGACACTGCGAGAAATGTATTCAGACTATTCTGAATTTCCGCGCCGTTGGACTCGGCTTACCCCCATGTTTTGACCAAGATGTTGCTGATGAAGAAATTTTACAGGTTTTGAAAAAAACTCTATTGACTGATTATGCTCTCCTTTTGGCAGATGCCAAAGCCAATTCTATCTCTGATTCATGGGTGACAATCTTAGAAAAATTCGTAAGACGCAATCAGGGGTGCATAAGCCTGGTTGGGGCTGCTGAAAAAGGGAATAATTGAGCAAACCTCAGAAGTGTTCTAGGTTAAATACTGATAATTATCTGCTTTTAAAACACTAAGTAATATAATTACAAGGAGGAAATAGTGAGACAACTAAATTACAATCATATAATTTCTTTAGGATATAGCTGCCTTCCACGCACTATACTTACACGCCAAGGATATAAGCAGACAAAAAGTCAAGGAGAACTAACATTACCTTTTGATCTATCTATACATAGTTATTATGGCCTGTGTAAAATTATTAAGTCAAAATTTAAGGATTATTGTAACCCTGATTTCCTGATATTAACACAGGACAACTACATTGAGCATACTAAATACAATGTGATGTTTAATCACGAATCAATGAATGGCAAGTACGAGATATATTCAGCCAATAATTTTGCAAATTTTATAGAGCGATATGAGGCACGTATTACTAATTTCTATCGGTATATTGCAGACGATAATATTTTGTTTGTTTGTCAATACAAAGAATATCCAAGTCGGTTGAATTGGGTTATCAAGTCTGTCTTTCCTCAACTAACCTACAAAATAGTCGCTTTAAACACTTTTTTTCCAAGAGAGACTCTAATGTCTTACTTTTATCCAGTTGAAACCTATCACAAAGAAATCGACTATTATGCGCTCCCTTTTCCGTCTGATAACTACGCTTGGTGGGAGCCGCAGCATTTCTCTTCGGATTTGGGAAGAAAATTTGAAAATAGAATCGGGCATATTATTTCAAAATACGTTGAGAGACTATATCTACCGAGCTTGGAACGCTTCGGTTAGAAGAAGAGATAAAGTGATTATAAGCGATTATCCAGAGGCTAGACTAAATAGTCGGTCTCAAAGGAAAAAATAATGAACTAGCCAAGTCTCATCTGACTAACGGATTTCAAGAAAACAATTTAAACAATCAGCCTGCTGGATCCCAAATTGCTTTTACAACGGATAATATTGATACAGTCTTCAATCGCGCTATTGAGGATAGTACACGTATTTTTGTCTTACTTAGTCCTATCAAATAGTATTAGGCTTTCGAGTACAGTTCTAACAATTCCTGTGCAGCAATTTTGATTTGTGCAGAATCTTTTACAAATCTGCAAAAGGGAACTTGATGAGTCCAGGTTTCATAGAATGACTCGTTTTTATAGTAAGAGTTACCTAAAAAAATGTGAGGAATACCTAAAAGAATGCAGAGAATATGACCATGCAAGCGATTTGTAATAATTAGACGGTGTTGCCTAAATTGAGCTATTCCTTTGTGCATTAGAATCCAGGAAGTGCGATGTATATTAGGGTCGTAAAGGCTATCAAATATAGCTGGGGTATGATCCGGGTAAGGTTGAGAAGTTTTCAGGATTGATTTGGATGAACGCCAGGTTTTCCATTCACTCGAAACCCAATCTTCTACAATTAAATTAGGCAGTTCAAAGATAGAAGCAGGAGAGAAATCTTTTTTCAATTCTTTATCTGTTCTACAATGATACAAAATGGAAGATTTTTTATCCCTATTATTGGATGTTATATTTAACGTATTTAACAGTTGAAAAGCCATATCAGGTGTTTTGATGATCTGACATTTGTCGAAACAATTCATGGCAATTTCGTAACTATAATTTTCCCGAACAAATAAAGTTAAGTTGGGGTGAGAGTTAAATATATCAGCAGCTTTTTTTAAATTGCTTGTACTATCAAAGTAAATACTTTGTGGCATAATTACAATTGGTCGATCTCGATACTTAGAAATTATATGTTCGCGAAATTCTTGATGATTGCTCCAGAGGTCTCCTAGATTCCCTCCACCCTGAAGAATTATAGGAGCTTTACCAACCTGTTTTTCCATCAGTTCCTCAGAGAAATCTGCGATTCCCGCAGCAGTATACTTGATTTTTGTTTTCAAAACATCAGTTAAATAAAATACCGTCCCTAACCAAATAAGGTGATCGCCAATATTGAGATAATCAGGATAATTTAGTAGAGAACACTGTTCAAATGAGCCGATATTTCCTAAACCTTTGTGTAAAGTATCTTTAATATTTTTTAGAAATGAATTATTTATCATTTGACTACCTTAGAAAATACTTCTATTTTAGACAACTACTAAAAAGGGAAATAAAAGTTAATCCTTCCCCAAATCCCCATCAAACCAGGATAAGGACTGTAGTAAACATTCTCCATTGTTTGAATTTTCTCAACTAATTTTGGATCAGAATTTCCCACAGCGATTCCCTTCCACCCCGTCTCAAATAGTGACACATCGTTGAGAGTATCTCCGCAAGCGATCGCGTTTTCGGCATTTAACCTCATCTCCTCAATAAATTTCAGGAGGGTTGGGCTTTTGGAGATTCCTTTTGGCATTCCCGCTTCGATGGAAAATAAGTCTTGAGCCTAAGAATAGGCTGCTCCAAACAATACCAACTTAAAAGTGAAACACCTAATGTCAAAATCGCGCCAAACTCAATCAGAAGATTGCAAGATTGCCAAAGCGAATTTCTGACACTCGCAAGAACTTTCACTTTAAGCAGGCTCATCACTGCGACCAAGCTGGCATGATTTTTGTCGAGAATTTGGACTTCCGAATCATGGCAAAAGGAATGCTGGGTAAACACACTCTCTTTATCGAGGATTATCCGCCGTGGGGCACACGGTAGAAGAAATTGCCTCTAGAGGCTAACCTAGCGGGGGCGGTAACGTCTAGCCAAGTGCCTGTGAAAGAGGAGAGGAAGGAATCTGCGACCAAGAGCGAAGCTAGGTTGTAGAGGATGTCAACTGGCATCGTGATTAATTTACATTAATTTACCAAGCGTGTTCCTATAAAAAGACACGCTTGGAGCAACCTGCATTGAGAACCAACGCCCAAACAGCAGGCATTCTTGCGATCGAGTTGATCCCTATTCCCTCTACAATTGAACAATTCAGAATGTCCAGCAGGACTTGCTTTTGAGCGGGAGGGAAAATGAGCCATCGTCCGATTATTCTTGGCATTGTTGGTGACAGTGCCGCTGGTAAAACAACACTAACACGGGGAATTGCTCAGATATTAGGTGAAGATAATGTCACAGTTATCTGTACCGATGACTATCACAAGTACGACCGGATTCAGCGTGCAGACAAGGGAATCTCAGCGCTACATCCCGACTGCAACTACTTGGATATCATGGAGCAACACCTGTCCCTGCTTCAAAACGGACAGCCCATCCTGAAGCCGATTTACAACCACGATAGTGGTATGTTCGATCCGCCTGAGTATATCAAGCCGAACAAGTTTGTGATTGTTGAAGGACTTCTCGGTTATTCAACCTTGAAAACCCGTGAGTATCACGATGTAAAAGTTTATCTGGCACCGCCTGAATCTCTACGCGCTGAGTGGAAGATCAAGCGAGATACAATGAAACGGGGCTATACCGAAGAACAGGTTCGCGAACAATTGCGAAAGCGCGAATCAGACTCAGAGGAATTCATCCGTCCCCAGCGCCAGTGGGCAGATATCGTGGTGAGTTTCTACCCACCTACACACACGCCAGAAGAGAGCAATTCACACCTGAATGTGCAATTGGTACTCAGACCGACGATTCCACATCCAGACTTGACCAAGATTTTGAACCCAAGCAGTCCTAATTATAAACCGGCAATTAGCCTGGAGCTTGAGCGGGATATGGGCAAGCCGGTTGATGTCCTAGAAATTGATGGTCAAGCAACGAGCGAACAAGTCAGAGATTTAGAGCGGATGCTGTGTAACGACATCCCCGACTTACTGCCTTTCTGTAGTTTGGAAGGCACCCCCAATCTGGGTACTCTGGTTGGGACAACTGGGGAAACGCTCCAGAGTTATCCTCTGGCTCTAAGCCAGCTACTGATTGCGTATCATATGCTCAAAGCTGCCAACATTCACCAGTAGGGAATTAAAAATTAAAAATTAAAAATTAAAAATGGAATTTCTCAATTTTTAATTTTGCATTTTTAATTTTTAATTATTTTGTTCTTGGCGCGATCGCAACTCTCGCGGCACTATCGGGAAAACTAGATATAGTCTTTCCCAGTGCATTTATGACCTATTGTCTCAGAATTGCAGATATACCCCATAGCGAGCGTCCTCGCGAACGATTAATGGCTCAGGGAGCCAAAAATCTAGCAACCGCTGAGCTAATTGCGATTCTGCTGGGCACGGGTCAAGGGGCAGGGAAACTCTCTGCTGTCGGTCTTGGACAATACATATTACAGGAATTAAGTCAACACCAACGCGATCCGCTGGATATGTTACGAGATATCAGCGTTCAAGAGTTGATAAAAATTCCAGGTGTGGGGCCAGCAAAAGCAACCACAATCCTAGCAGCGGTTGAGTTAGGAAAACGGGCGTTTCAATCTCGCCCCGGAGTTAGCACCATGATTGATAGTCCTGCTGCCGCTGCTGCTGCTCTCAGTCATGAGTTGATGTGGCAGATGCAAGAACGGTTTGCCGTCGTGCTATTGGATGTGAAGAATCGCTTGATGGGTACTCAAGTGATTACCATTGGCACGGCGACTGAAACTTTGGCTCCTCCCCGCGAGATTTTCCGAGAAGTCCTTCGCCAGGGCGCGACGCGGCTGATTATCGCACACAATCATCCCTCTGGGAGTATTGAACCCAGTCAGGAAGATATCGATTTGACGCGCCAGTTGTTGATGGGAGCGCAATATTTAAGCATTCCGTTACTGGATCATTTGATCTTAGGGAATGGCGACTATTTGAGTCTGCGCCAGACAACAACATTATGGGATGAGTATCCGCAGGGAGATTAAGGTAATGGGTGAAGAGTCATATCAAATCCATTTGAATAGTCATCATTTGGAACCTCACCCCGCCTCTCTTCCCCTCTCCGCTTTTCGATGAGGAGCTGGGGCTGAGGTTCTTTTAGAATACTGACTAATTGCCAATCCCAAATCTTGATTCCATTTCGTCTAAGTTGCCGATAAAATCTTCAGGTTCTTCCTCTAAATCGTCTAAGTCGGTGAAGTCTTCTAAAACGATGATGTCGTCTAAAGAGGCGTATTCTAAGCAATGTCCGGCGGGATCAACGACTAATCCTGATAAGGGGCTATCAGAACATTGGCATTGGCTTCTCTTGTCGTTAAAGTGCTGGCACGTCGCACAGCAATTAACTCCTGAAACTTGCGCCGCCTCGATTGCCAGATGCTGCTCGTTCAGGGGACTTAGCTTGAGATGTATCCCGTCCCACTTGGCTGTGAGTATGCCGTTGGCGGCTAACATCTGCGAGTGTCGCCACCATAGGTAGACTCGGTGATTAACATATCCGCTTCCGGAAGGTCAGCCAAGCGCAGTCCTTCTGTAGTTCTGGAACTGCTGGTATTATAGTCGCCCGTGTACAACAGACTTCGTTCCCCATACCTAAGATAGATGCAGGCGGCTCCGAGAATATGACCCGCATTGATAAACCTGACTTTTAGCCCCGGTAACGGCTCAAAATCCTTGCCAATGGCTTCCGTCTCCAGCCGAAACAGGGTGCGAGACAAGTCAGCTTCATCGAATAACTCTGGCGAGTCTTCATTCAATTGCTGTACCTTCAGGCAATCTTGCAACATGACGTGAGCGATTTCTCTGGTGCCTAGAGTGCAAATCATCCGCACGCCAGGGAATCGCTTGTGTAAAGACAGGCGCAGCACCGATGTGGTCAGCAAGGAGCGTGGGAGATGAGCAGTAAGTTAGGGTTTTTGAGGTAATCCAGTGCTGGTAGGGGATCGTAGCCTTTGGGACGAGTACCGCAATCCAATACAATTTCGTAAGGGCCAATCTCGATTTGGAAGCAGTGGAATCGCTGCTAGGAATAACGCTCCAGAGCATATCCCCCGCAGGGTATTCTGCTTTAGATTGGGTGACAGCTATTTGGGTCGAATCTCGACACACAAGACACAGCCCTTTTTCAGAGACACCCAGTTTCCCAATAATGGTGAATTGAAAATTGCTTGTCGTAGAGGCTGGCTCGACATCCTCTAAAAGGCTTTCTGGGCAATGTGTAGATTGATTAGTTTGGGTCATTGTTTTTTCTGGTTTTACCAAGCCCAATAGCTGGATTTTAGCTCTCCAAAGAGATAGCCTACGTTATTTGATTGTTAGGTTTCACCATAACCTGAAGACAAAAATTGATATTAGTGAAGCCGTTTTATTAATAGAGTTGTACCACTCTCTGGTTGTTGACCTCTTTTACTACAATCATCGACTCGGTTGCCATTCCCATTAACGAGTAGATGTTGCTGATGAACAAGTAAGAGAGTCTTCATCCAAGCGATCGCTCCAAAAGAATGATGTTTAATTATAGAAGTAAGGTCAATTTATTTGTAAAATCTATAGCCGTCAAGATATAAAAGTGAGAAGCTCTTGTTGTATCAAATTTGAGCCTAATTTTTAAAAAGACTTGATTGAGCCAAAGTGTCTGTTGTAGAGACACCTAGAATCGCATTTTTAGAGGAGTTGGTAAAAACCGCCCCTGCTAAGGGAGCATCTTTGTAACAATTTCTGTAACAGAAGCCCCGTTGGTATCCTATTGCGTTTAAATTCAGGAGAAAGATACGGGTAATCCTACTATTAATCGGCAATGCTGCTAAAAGATGTCCGAGATTATCAAATTCTGTTTCTATCCTTGTTCCTGTTCTTGGGTATTTGGACACGAGACTGGACGCTAAGACCGGATCTAATTTTAGTGGTGATGGTAACTTGCCTAGCGACTCAGTGGCTAGCAGTATCGATTAAACAAAATCTATTCAATTTGCTTCCAGTACAAGATAATTGCCCAAATGAACTTGATTCTGGTTTAGCAAATGCTCCCGTCAATCTTTCATTACGCAGTGCCTTTATTACGGCTTTAGGTCTGAGTTTGCTGCTGCGAGCCGATAGTTACAGCACCATGATTTTGGCAGGAGCTTTAGCAATTGTAAGTAAATTTATTTTTAAATTTCGGAATAAGCATTTTTTTAATCCTGCTAATTTTGGCATTATTGCAGCGCTTATCTTGACAAAAGATGCCTGGGTTTCACCTGGACAATGGGGAGATGAATGGTGGTATGCGCTGTTATTTGCAGGCACCGGGGGCACGATTTTAAAACGAGTTGGTCGCTGGGATACAACCGCTGCTTTTTTAGGTTCCTACGCTTTGTTAGAAGCAATTCGCAATATTTGGCTTGGCTGGACGTGGGATGTATTTTTACATCGATTGATGAGCGGTTCTTTGTTGTTATTCGCCCTATTTATGATTACCGATCCTCGTTCTATTCCTAACGCCAGGAGCGGGCGTTTAGTATGGGCAATGTCTATCGCTTTGTTCACTTTTACCCTGCGAAATCAATTTTTTGTATCTACCGCCGTTTTCTGGGCTTTATTTGCTTTGGCACCCTTGACCATACTTCTGGATTTTATCTGGTCAGCACCCCGATTTTCCTGGGGAGAAACTCCCTCAACTGTTTTTAGCAATTTAGATAATAGCAAACCTGATGATGTTGAATCAGAGTCTAATACATCTCGGTTAGCAATTTCAGCTCATGAAGAGAGCGTTGCAACGCTTACAGAGATCCCCTCAACCCCCCTTTTTTAGGGGAGCGATGTTCCTTCTTTTTTGGAGCTAGGGAGGAGTAAGCCTTAACTGAAAAGTAGGGAATCCAAGTCGTATTGACAAGTTTAAATTTTTACCAAGCTAGAAGAGGTTGCAATGAAGCTATTTCGGATTTGGAAAACTTTAGTTATAACGTTTCTGGCTGTTATTTGCTTTGCTCCGACAGCCTGGGGATTTTGTGGTTTCTATGTGGCAAAAGCGGATACAAAGCTTTACAATAAAGCGTCGCAAGTGGTAATTGCTCGTGAGAGCGATCGCACTGTTTTAACGATGGCGAATGACTATCAAGGTGATGTCAAAGACTTTGCCTTGGTTGTCCCTGTTCCGACAGTGCTTCAGAAAGAGCAGGTTCACGTTGGCGATCCTAAAATTATCGAACGATTGGATGCTTTTAGTGCGCCGCGACTGGTGGAATATTTTGACGAAGATCCTTGTAATCCTGTCATGTACGATAGAGTCGCTGCACCATCAGCCGCACGGGAGTCAGGCGCTCTTCTAAGGGGGGGTAGAATGGATGAAGAGAGTACCTTGGGTGTCACTGTAGAAGCTCGTTTCAATGTGGGAGAATATGACATTGTAATCTTAAGTGCAAAGGAATCAAACGGTCTAGAAACTTGGCTAAATCGCAACGGATATAAGATTCCACGGGGTGCAAAACAACTGCTGCAACCCTACATCCGGCAAAACATGAAATTCTTTGTTGCGAAAGTAAATCTTAAAGAATTTCAAAATTCCGGTTCTCAATTTCTGCGACCCCTACAGATGGCTTACGAATCGCCTAAATTTATGTTGCCGATTCGTCTAGGGATGATTAACTCTACCAGCGTACAGGATTTGATTGTTTACGTTTTATCGCCTAAAGGTCAGGCTGAAGTTACCAATTACCGAACCGTAAAAGTCCCCTCAGATGCTGAAATTCCAGTATTCGTCAAAAACGAATTTGGCGATTTCTACAAAGCAATGTTTCAAACTTCATACACTCGTGAAGATAAAAAGGTTGCCTTTCTGGAATATGCCTGGAACATGGGAAATTGCGATCCGTGTTCTGCCGAACCTTTAAATTCAGAAGAACTGAAGAAAGCCGGTGTTTTTTGGCTAGATTATTCAGGTATGCACGAGTCAGCGCCTTTCCGTAGATCCCTTGTTCCCTCTAATAATGTTTTTATCACCCGTCTCCATGTCCGGTACACCCGCGATAAATTTCCGGAAGATTTGGTGTTTCAAGAAACATCAAATGAACAAAATTTTCAGGGTCGTTATGTTCTACGTCATCCCTTTACAGGAGATGTGAAATGTCAAGCGGGTCAACAGTACAAAAAGTCTTTGACTAGACGATTTGAACAAGAGGCTCAAACTCTCGCCAAACTGACTGGGTGGAGTATTCAGGATATTCGGAAAAAAATGCCTGTTGCACAAAGCAATTCTAGACCTTGGTGGCAAAATATCTGGCCTTAATAATCACCTAAGCGCCTAATTTCCTTGCTACCTCTCCCTAACCCTCTCCTAAGAAGAGAGGGTTAGGGAATAAATATTTTTTACGGGGAATGGTAAAAAGCAAAATATAGGTGGTAAAAAACTAATGACACTAACAATAAACTAAGTTAAGTCGCTTCTCTCTCTAGCAGCAAAGTAACAGGACCATCATTCTCAATTGCTACCTGCATCATCGCCCCAAATTCGCCTGTTTCTACGCGCAAACCACTCTGGCGCAACTTAGCGATAAACTGTTGATAAAGATTTTGAGCGATCGCAGGAGCAGCAGATTTATCAAAGGAGGGGCGGCGTCCTTTGCGACAATCTCCGTAGAGGGTGAATTGGCTGACTACCAGCAGTTCGCCCCCAATTTCTAAGACGGATTTCTCCCAACGCCCGGTACCATTCTGCTCATCTGGAAATAAGCGTAATTCCAGACATTTACGAGCCATCCAGTCAAGTTCGGCTTCGGTATCCGTTTCGGCAATGCCTACGAGTAAATTAAGCCCGCGCCCAATTTTGCCGACGACTTGACCTGCCACCTCAACTTGTGAGGATTTAACTCGCTGGATGACAACTCGCATAATTAGTCATTAGTTCTACGCTAGTGGCTAATGGTTCATAGTTTATCCTTAATCAAGCCATGAACTATGAACCATGAGCAATTAATATTTAGCTAATTGCTCATGACTAAAAACTATTTTCCGAAGCCTTTACCGCGAGTAGTAGAAGGCAAACAGACACAACTTTTAATTTGCTGTTGCAGGGTTTCTTTATCTAAATCCTGACCAATCAGTACCAACTGGCTTTTTGGTTGTCCTTTCCAATCTTCATCTTCGATGGAGAAGCGTTTGCCGCATAGGTGAAAGATATGACGCCGAGGACTTTCATCAAACCAAAGAATCCCTTTGGCACGGAAGACGGTCGGGGGCAGCTGATTATCTAGGAAATTTTGAAACTTCTTGATAGCAAAAGGCTTGTCGCTTTCAAAGGAAATTGAGGTAAACCCGTCATTTTCCAAGTGGTGGGAATGATGATCGTGGTCGTGATGGTCGTGAGTGCAAACGTCATGCTCATGATCGCAACTACTATGATCGTCTTGATGATCGTGATGATCGTGGTCATGGTCGTGGTGGTGATGGTCGTGACCCTGTTCTGCCTCTTCGTTTTGGAAATATTTGTCAGTCTCAAATAAACCGACGCTGAGAAGTAACGGCAGCGGAACCTGTCCCTTAGTGGTTCGCATAATCCTAGCACCGCCTTTCATATCCCGAATTCTGACTTCTAGGGAGTCTAAGTCTGCTTCATCCACCAAGTCTGCCTTGTTGAGCAGAATGATATCACCGTATGCGATCTGGCTGGCGGCGGCTTCGCTATTGAATAAATCGAGACTGAAGTTTTCCGAATCTACCACCGTAATGATCGAATCTAGGCGGGTCATGTCTCGCAGTTCTGTACCTAAAAAGGTGAGTGCCACTGGCAGGGGATCTGCGAGTCCGGTTGTCTCGACTACCAGATAATCGACCTTTTCTTCGCGTTCCAAAACTTTGTAGACTGCTTCGACGAGATCGTTATTAATGGTGCAGCAGATACAACCGTTACTCAACTCCACCATGTCCTCGCTGGTGGTGACAATCAGCTCATTATCAATGCCGATTTCACCAAATTCATTAACCAGAACAGCGGTTTTGACGCCTTGCTGATTGCTTAAAATGTGGTTGAGGAGAGTGGTCTTGCCGCTGCCAAGGAAACCTGTAATGATTGTCACGGGCAAGCCGGAGATCGGAGCATCTATCTCTGGAGATTGACTGGGAGTGGTGACTGGTTGCATAGTGCGACTTTCAGAATTTCTTAAATAACGTTATGTAGACTTATCCGTAAATTGGTATGAAGTCTAAGCGGTAAATGGGTGTAGGTGTCAATCCTTGTTCGGGATTGAAATGACCCAACCTTTTACTTTATAGCAAGCGAACAGCTTCGCATACGCGCTTGGCGCGATCGCTCTCTCCAGCTTACCTGACTCCAAATCAGCATTTCCCCATGCTTCTAGCAAAAGGTCAGTCTCAGCCACCCATTACGGGTAGCGCGTTTCTAGGACGCTTGGTATCAACTGACTGTAGTAGTTTATCCTTAATGCAAGCAACTCATTGCTATAGCAGAAAATTGGCAGACGTTGTCGCTGCTACCCTTCTGTGGTTATGAGGCAAGCAGACACGCCCTAGCCTCGATCCGAAGAGAGCTGCCGAAATCTTGACTACAGCCCAGGAGTCTCAGGCGTTTGTATTAGTAAAGCTTATTGCCATAAGTCCGACAGAGCCAGTAGTTTTTACATAACCTCTCGGCGCTTAGAGATAGAGATGATTAGAAAAATAATCTTTTGATTAACCAGCCTCCGATCATCTCACCTGCAAATAGTTTTATCTAGAGAACTTATGAAACGTCGTCATTTTCTACAATTTAGCAGCTCGCTCTTCGCCAGCTTGGGAATGAACCAGCTGGACTTGATGCCTCAAGGCGTTAGCTGGCGGCGCGAAGCGCTTCGGGGTGCCAGAGTGCTGGCTCAAAGCACCCCGCGCAAACTGGCTTTGTTAGTTGGCATCAATCAGTATCAAGGCGCTTTAGGGTCATTAGAGGGGTGCATCACTGATGTAGAAATGCAGAGAGAACTCCTGGTTCACCGCTTTGGCTTCAATCCCAATGACGTTCTTGAAGTCAAAGATGCCCAAGCCACCCGTGAAGGAATCCTAACAGCCTTTAACGAGCATCTTATAAAACAGGCAAAACCTGGGGATGTAGTAGTCTTTCACTACTCCGGGCATGGTTCGCGGGTACGTGACCCCAACCCGATTGGGGACGATCCATTTAATAGCACAATGGTGCCAATTGATCGTCCGGCTGATTCTGTCACCGGCTCGGCTAACTCCGTCCCGGATATCATGGGTCATACCCTATTCCTGTTAATGTCTGCCATTCCCACCGAAAACCTCACCGTTGTCCTAGATAGCTGCTATTCCGGGGGAGGCAAGCGCGGTAACGTGGTTGTGAGAGCTGCCCGTTTAAAGAGGGGTGTCACCCTTGATGCCAGTCCGGAAGAATTTGAGTATCAAAAGCAGTTGCTCTCTAAGCTGGAGCTTTCCCAAGACGAGTTTCGCGATCGCCGCCACAAGGGTGTGGCTAAGGGAGTAGTCATCGCCTCGGCAAGGCGCGACCAAGAGGCGGCAGATGCTGAATTTGAGGGATTTCATGCGGGTGCCTTTACTTATCTACTAACTCGCTATCTCTGGCAAGAAAGTAGCAACAGTTCCTTTGACACAGTCTTTGTCAATCTAGCCCGTCGCACCAAAGACGTGGCTATGTCCTCTAACATAATCCAAAACCCAGAATTTGAGGAAAAACCGGGAAGTAACAATGGCTCTAAACCCCTTTACTTCTTGGAGAAAAAACGACCCGCCGCCGAAGCAGTGATTCAGAAAGTGACTGGCGATCGCGTGGAGTTTTGGTTGGGTGGGATAGCCTCCCAAAGCCTAGAAGCGTTTAAAGATGCAGCAATCTTCTCAATTATTGATGATGAGGGACGGGAACAGGGACAAATCAAGCAAGAATCCCGTGTTGGATTAGTCGGGTACGGCAAAGTTATTCCAACTTCTCAATCAGGGATAGTTAAAGAAGGAACATTATTGCGAGAACTGGTGCGGGGAATGCCTACGGATTTAACCCTACGCATTGGTGTAAATGACATCCCTAGTGCAGAGAAAGCACAGGTACTGGCAGCACTTCAAAAGCAAAAAAGGATTGAACCTGTTGCAGTCGAACAACGAGCCGTCACTGACTACTTATTAGGACGAGTAACACAAGAAGATTTCCAATCTTGGCAAAAGCAAGGTGTTTCCAATCCTCCACCCGTAGGTGCCTTGGGGTTATTTACCTCTACCCAAGTGCCAGTCTCTGATTCTTTTGGTCGGGTGGGAGAATCGGCAGAGAATGCGGTGGTGCGACTGCGACCGAAGTTCAAGGTATTGTTGATTGGGCGCATTTTGAAGAGCCTGGTTAATGGTGATTCCTCTCAGTTAAATGTCACTACTTCAATTCAAGCTGTGGATAGCAAAGAAACTTCCAGCACTGTTAGCAGTCGAGGCACCCGAAATGCTCAATCAACTCTCCCGCCCGGAGCGACTAATACTCAAAAGCTACAGTTCAAAAGGGGAACAAACATACTCGCTCAGGTAAAAAACAATGAAAGTCGCAATATCTATGCCAGCTTGCTTTTCATTACTGGGTCTGGAGAAATTATCAACCTGTTTCCTCTAGACTGGGATGCCCCAGAGGAAAAAGCTTTAGTCCCTCCTGGGCAATCGATTGCCGTACCGCAGCCAGAGGATAATTTTGTATGGAACGTGGGGGAGAAGGCTGGCACGTTTGAGGTACTAATTCTGGCAAGTGTTGCTCCGTTACGCAACGCTTTGAAGGGGTTACAGAGCATCGCCAGAGGTCGCGGGACTCGCAATGGAAATCCCATTGATGTGAATGAGGATGAGTCAGTCGATATCATTGGAAATTTACTGGGGGACATCGATAATAATTCCCGCTCCAGTGAGGCTGCACCTTCGCTGCTCTCTAAAGGAACTCAAGCGGTATCTACAAGCGTGTTAGCTGCCATTTCGACTGTAGTTGAGGTGGTGGATTGACTTCAGTCGGGTGGGTTAACGCACCTTACTTATGAGGGCGATCGCAAGGGATTGCCCCTACAAAAGGCTATATGTATAAGCTTTGCGTAAGTCCTGCTTACGCAAATAGCACTACATCTGAGGGCGATCGCAAGGGATTGCCCCTACAAAAGGCTATATGTATAAGCTTTGCGTAAGTCCTGCTTACGCTACATCACATCTAAGAGGGCAACCACAAGGGATTGCCCCGACAAAACGCTATATGTATAAGCTTTGCGTAAGTCCTGCTTACGCTACATCACATCTAAGAGGGCAACCACAAGGGATTGCCCCGACAAAACGCTATATGTATAAGCTTTGCGTAAGTCCTGCTTACGCAACATCACATCTAAGAGGGCGAACCGACAGGTCGGCGCTTCGCTATCGCAAGGGATTGCCCCGACAAAAGGCTATATGTATAAGCTTTGCGTAAGTCCTGTTATTTACAAGTTCTCAATTACAGCCAGTTTCCCACCAAAATGAATGGTGCCCAGTAATAGGGAGACTTATACTTGCTATCCTGCTGCATAAGCCAGAGTTGAGCGCGGCGCAGAGCTTCGGCTTTGCTAACCTTCGTGTCCTTTAACTCCTGATAAAATCGAATCATTGACTTAGCCGTGCTTTCATCATCCACTTGCCATAGTGTTGCCAAGGTACTGCGTGCCCCAGCTTTGACTGCTACACCAGCTAATCCTAGCGCTGCCCGCTCATCCCCAACTGCTGTCTCGCAAGCACTAAGAACTAGTAACTCAATGGCTTTTCTGCTGTCTTCTTCTCTACCTCGCAGAAGTTGGTTGAGCTGGTTAATGTTGAGACGGTCATCCGAAGTGAGAATAAAGGTTTCTTCAGCATTGGAACTGAACTTACCGTGAGTTGCCAGGTGAACAATAGGGTAAGAAACCGAGTTGATTGCCCGTTGAATTGCAGCGGTAGTAAATTCCTCATTGAGGATTAATTTACCGGGTATTTTTAACTGGATTCCTTCTAATTCCTGCTGTACATTGAGTAGTGGCGGAAAATATACGGATTGGGGAGGACTTCCAAGGCTTCGTAAACGAGCTTCAGAGAGTCCAGCCTTAAGGGCAGTGATTTCACCTCGTGCTAAGGGTTTGGTGTCTAGCAGTTTCAGTCCTGGAGTCTGGGCGATCGCGTATTTTTCTACTAAAAACTTCTCGCCATCGTGAAGTACTGCCATCGGCAGATTCAGTAAGGGAGCGTCCAGGACAAAAACGAGAGTTTCAACTCCACTGGCTTTGAGGTCTTCCTCAAAGGGTCGAATTAACCAACCGTATACCTCTTGAGCAAGCACTAAGTACCCCCCGTCTGTGGGTATGAGTGTTGGTTCGGCGCTACGAGTATCATCTCCAGGTATTACAGCATTGGGTTCATTTCCTTTAGGTTGAGCTTCTTGAGGGGTGGCGGGTAATGGTTCGTTTTCATTTGGTGCCGTGCGGGTGGGTTTAACACTCTCAGGAGCGATCGCACTCCGCAGTCGAGTAAAGGTGCCTTGCACTTCAACTCGCGGTTTGGAAATAGTAATGTGTCTCAACTGATTGCCGGGTAGCGTCACAACTACTTCTAAGCTTTCTGGCAAAACAATTGGGTAAATGAGAGCGGCTTTCTGGTCAGTCTCAGCCAGAATCTCATCAACCGATTTGGGTATGGAGGTTATACAATTTTCTCGAAAGAAGTTGACCAGTTCAGCTTGCTGGAGGGATTCAATAGCTGTACGAGCGTTCTTCAAATCTTCGGGATTTTTGGATTGTAACAGCATCCCCGCATACTCTCGATATACAGGTTCGACGCTTTTGCGAAAGGAGAATTGCGCGTCGGGGTTAAGGTTCACCAAGTCACCCCGTAAGTCCTGAAGATTATTGACGGCAACTTTGTAAGAAGCGATCGCTTCCGCTGTTTTTTCTTGTTCTGTAAGGGTTTCTCCTAACTGCCCCGCTGTTTTTCCTTGTTCTCTAAGGATTTGTCCTAACTGCCACTGCCAGCGATAGGAGATGTCTGACGCACCAATGGATTGAGCGATCGCTAACGCCTGCTGGGTATTCTCCTGTGCCTGTTCTAGCTGTCCTAGCTTTTGGCGCAGTTCTCCTAACTGACCGAGGGCGTAAGATTCCGATCTCAGGTCTTTCAGCTTTCTCGCTTGTTCCACAGCAATAGCCAGTTGCTGAGCAATGTCTTGAGGGCTGACATTTGCCTGACTATTTGGTTGCATCACCATGCGTGCCCAGTTAATTCGGGCATGAACGGTGGTACGGGAAAGGGGCAATTGGTCAAGTGTCTGTTGAACTTGGTGCAATAATTCTCGCTCTGGATCGGTGAAAGGTTGTCCGGCGTCTCCAAACACGCTGAGTTGATTGAGTTGGGCTTCAATTCTTTCTGTTGGCGTTGTGGCAGTTTCGGCAGCCTTTTCGTAGTAAGCGATCGCTTCTTCAAAGTACTTTAGGGCAACGCTATTATTAACTTGCTCTTTGGAGGTGTTGCGTCGGTCTTTGGCGATGTTACCTAACATTAGATAAGCGGCGCTTTCATTCTCTTCACGCGCTGGTGAGGGTAAGCTTTCGGCAATCTCCAAACTCTCCTCTATAGCCTTTTGAGCGTCATCCAGATCGCCAATTAAGCGTTGGGTAATTCCCAAGCTACGCAGGGCGATCGCTTTGAGCTGGGGATCGGTCTGGTTCAGATTAGCATTGAGTTGTTCGAGCGTTTCCCAGGCGCGGCGATAAAACCCAGCCTTGCGGAGTGCCTGCGCTTGATTAATCCGACTTTTGATCGCGCCCGTTTTGTCTCTGCCTCGCTCGTAAGTGGTGGCAGCCGCAGAAAAACGTTCTGCGGCGGCTTCTGGCTGTCCGAGGGCGAGATAAACTTGCCCTTGGAGGTTAAGAGTCATGGCTTGCTTGAGAGTCTCTTTGCTGGCTACAAAGGCTCCCTCAGCTTGTTGCAAGCGAGTTAATGCCTCCGGAAACTGCTCTTGTCGATAGAGTTTCTTGGCTTCCTGCACTAGCGCTTCTGGAGCTGTTACATGGGGATTCGTTACTTTTGCAGGAGTTTGGGCGACAACAGGCAGGCTTTTTGCTCCCAATAGCCAAGTTAATCCCTGGATGCAGAGGAAAGAACTAAGAAATAATCCCACAAGAAAGAGTTTTTTGTGGTTCTTTTTGTCTAGAAAAATTGGATTTTTTGCTTGATTCTTCCGAGACTTTTTAAAACCAAATAAATTGAAAATTTGACTTAACATTTTTTAATTTCTATATAGTTAGAAAATGCGGTAAATTAAAGAGAAGTGCAACCCCTTTTCTTGTAAAGTTCTTTCGGTAGAAATAACCTCTACAAGGGGAATACCGTAATCAAGACGAGCGGAAAGGCGATCGCCCATTTGGAACCTCAAACCGAGTCCAGCAGATGCCAGAAAATTGGGTTCGGGATCGGGATCGGGATTCCCCGAACTGTTCCAGGCGAAGCCCAAATCTAAGAAGGGAGCAAGTTGCAAAAGAGCGTTTTGTCGAGGCAGGCGAAGAATTGGCAACCGAAGTTCTGCCGAAGCCGATGCCCCATTGTCGGTTAGCAAGACATTTTGACGGTAGCCTCGGACTGTATCTCGACCGCCAAGACCAAACTGCTCCAATCGCAAAAGAGGATTGGTTGAGAGTTGCAAGTCTCCCCCGACGATTAACAGGGTATCGGGAGCCAAAAGACGTAGCCACTGAACTTGAGTGCGCCAAGCCAGAAAGGTGCTGTCGGGAGCATCTTCGTTGACTGTAGCGCCAAGTATGCCAAGACCGAGACTGAATTGGGAGCGAAGGGCGAAGACTTGCCGGTTGCGGCGCACAATCCAGTCCTGAAAAAAGCGCAGGGCAGTAACGGTGGTACTTCCATCCTCCTCCGCTCCCGGCGAAAGTCTGACCGGAACTTCAAAAACCGTGACTTCACTTCTCTGGTTTGTTATCGATAGTCCGAGGGCGAATTCTTCAGTCAAGTTTCGCCGCAGGGGTTGGCGCAGCGTCAGCGCAAAGAAGCGCGAATCGGCATCAAGATCGATCCGGTCGAAGGGAGGTTCGACTACCTGAGAGAAGGTGAAACTGGTAGCGAAGCTGAGGGTGCCGTTACGAGGATTGATGGGGTAGGTATAGCTGGCATCGAAAGTATTGCTGCCCTCGGTATTGCTGTAGCCAAAGTTTAGACCATCTCCTTGTCCGAATAAGTTGGCTTGAGTAAGTTCCAGTCGGCGCTCAAAGGTGCCGATGTTGGGCGAACGGTTATTATTTAGCGACAGGTCAAGGTGCAAGGTTTTCGCCTCTTCAACCTCTACGATCAGCAAACTCGATCCCGGTTGCGTCCCAGCCGTTAGTTCCGCAGACAAGTTTTTAATTAACGGGTCAAGTTGCAAAAGTTGCAGTGCCTCGATCAGGGCATTCCGATTCAAGGGCTTGCCAGCTTTGAGAGCAATGCGACTGCGAATATAATTAGGGTTGAGTCGCCGCGTGCCCCTTACGTCAATAGATTCTAATCTCCCTTCAATCACCTGGATTTTGACCACACCTTCTGTGTTACGGAAGGTTTGGGGTGGGATGATTGCACCAGAGGTTATGTAGCCCCGTTCTCTGTAGAATTTGGTAATAGCGGAACGCACCTCGTAGATTTCAGCGAATCCTAGGGAACGGTTGGTAAAACCCTTGGTGGCTTCAGCGAGTTCTTCATCGCTGAAGGCTGTATTGCCTTCAAACTCAAATTGCTTAACTGTAATGGTTTCAGGGACTTCACCCGGCTTGGGTTCGGCTGTTGTGGGAGGTGGAGGTGGGGACGGCAGTACTTCTTGTGGGAGGAGAGGGACGACAGGTATCTGCGGTTCTGGCAGAGGTTCCAAGGGGCGTTTGGGAGGTAGATCCGGCGTCAGGGGAGGGATATCTTGTGAAGGGGAAATTGTTGGGATTTGGGCAAGTGGGGAAGAGAGAATTTTAGTGTTTGTTGCGAGCGATCGCCCGTGAGAAATTATCTTGACAGGCACAAGTAGCGTCTCGCGAGACATTTCCTCTGTTTCCACAGGAGTTTCAGTCCATTTCAATGGACTTGAGCTATGAGTCGTGGACTTCAGTCCAAGGCTGGACTCGCTATCTACTGAGAGGGGTGTAAATTCTGAGTTTTCCCAACCCAACCCAACAACCCATCCGTTATCTCCGTTACTAAATCCGCTACTACCTCGCTTCTGCACCAAAGGCAAATCAACTGTCTGCGCTTGACTTGGCGCTACGGTTATGCAACTGGTTAGCGCCAACAACCCCAGTCGCAACAGGGAAGAACCTCTACTGAGGTAACTTTGATAAAGCATTGCAGGTAGATGCAGGTGTCAGTGCTGGATTGTTAGGAGTAACGGTGCCGGTGGAGGAGCGAGCCGTAAAAACGATCGCGCCATTTTTCTCATACACCCAGCCTTGAGCTTCGACCATCTTTGATTGTTCAGAAGCAGCCGGAGCATCTGGGGCAATTTCTGATTGTTCAGAAGCAGCCGGAGCATCTGGGGTAGGACTGGTGGGGTTGGTAGAATTTGGGTCGTCCGTAGTGTTTTCTTCTCCCTCATCAGGGGTTCCCAACTCATTCACCACTGCCTCACCCGGAAAAGCTGCATTGGGGTCGGGAGGCAACCCACCGGGTCCTGTGACAATAAATTGGTTTTTTTGCCTCTCGGCTATGCCAGTCCGAGGAGCGCAGGTTTCAGCTATTAGCGTAGTGGGGTCTACTGGGTTGGCGGGTAGGTTGGATAGCCCTTGAGTCGGGTCAGCATTGAGTGCATTAATGTTTTCCTCACCGTCCCTGCCATACTCAGTACGAGCAGTGATGTCATTAGAGACAATCACATCGGCTCGCTTGTCAATGTCGTAGAGGCGAGCGGCTGTGACATCGATTCTGCCGCCTTTGCCGATGAACGCGGCGGCACTGATATTGTTGTCATTAAACGGAGCAGCAATAATATAGCGGGTTTCGGCGTCAATGTTACCGCCAGTTCCGATTACCGGAGTGGTTACGAGTGTTTGAGTAGCTATGCGACTGCCACGGAGCAACAGCAAGAAGTCTCCTGATGTTAAAACAATACTCCCGCCTTGACCGAATAACGTGGCTGCTGTAATCCTTGCCTCGTTGTTCAAAATAATGTCTTCTTTAGCTGCGATGACGATGCCACCCGCTTCCCCTAGTCCAAAATTATTAACACTCACTGTCGCTCCATCTTTGATGAACAGGGATCTAACGTCGAGAATGATAGCGCCACCAAATTTATCCGTGTTCGTACTTTGTGAACCCGCAGTGCTGAGGATAACGCTGCCAGTGCCTTTGAGTGAAATATCGTCTTTAGTCCTCACAAATACGAGTCCGGCATTCCCCTGTCCAGAAGCCTGAGTACTCAATCCAGCAGGAAGATTAGAAGTGCTAGTGATGGAGAGTGACTCAGCTTGCATCAAAATTGCACCAGCATTACCTGTTGCCTGCTTCCCAACAATACTACCGATGATTCCATTATTAATAGAGACATCATCGCGAGCCGCTACAACTATAGCTCCAGCATTGCCGTCTCCAAAGGTACTGCTATTGAGTACACCGTTTTTTAAGGAAAGCGACCCAGTAGAAATTAAGATTGTGCCAGTGACATCGCCACCCCTGCCCGAAAGAACAGCACCAATATTGCCAGCAAAGGGGCTGCTAGTTCCCCCGCTTTGTTTAGCACCTTCCTTGATGACGGTCTCAATCCTCGCCTCATTTGTCAGAGAGACAGAGTCTGTCGCTTTAATAAATATACTTCCGGCTGTCCCGACTCCAAAAAGGCTGGTATCTATTTTTCCCCGATTACTTAGGGACAGAACTCCAGTGGTGATTTCGATGTTCCCAGCATTACCGCTAGCTCCAAGACCAACTCTGCTAAAAATAGCGCTGGGAAGGAGTTGACCATCCACAAATCCCTCTCCATCAATGGTGATAGTATCGCGGACATCAATTTTTACCCTCCCTGCATTTCCCTGTCCTGCTGGTTGACCATCTTGATTTCCACGAACTAGGGTTTGCAGCTGAGAGCCGCTGAGCAGGGAAAACGAGCCAGCCGTAATACTAACCAATCCACCGTTGCTGTTTGTCGCCCCATTTTCGACATTGCTTTGGATGGTACTATTGGCAAGAGAAACCGAACCATCAACGTCTATGAAGATAGCTCCAGCATTACCACTGCCAAAACTGCTGCTAGCTATCCCAGCATTATTTGATAGAGAAAGTGACCCAGCTTCAATTAGAATGCCGCCGGGACTCCCTTGCCCACCAGGTAATATTTGACTGAAGATTTGGCTGTTATCAAGAGAAACATTATTCCCCCGCAAAATTACAATTCCAGCGTCATCACCCCCTCCGCTAACGATACTGGCAGTAATCCCGGCTTGATTGGTCAATGAAATGTCGGCTCGTGCTACACCATCAGGAAAACGCAAGCCTAAGTTATTGTTGCCAATAATCTCTACTTCTCCTGGTGCTGCTAACCCTCCTAAGTCAACTCGACCACCTGGTGCCTTAATAATTCCGCCATCTAGTCTCACATCGCCGCCCACGAGCAACAAACTACGACCGTCGGGAACTCGCAGACCATCTAAAGTGTTTGAATCGTTGGGAGCTGTGGCTCTAGATTGATTGACTATGGCTCCTGCTGGCGTTTGGTTAAAGAAAAGGGCAGAAGGATTTACCGCCAGCACGGGGTTATTAGGCTCAACGGGTGAGGTCATGGAGAACTCGCCACCGCTAGGAAACCGGATAGCGTTTGCGGTCGTTCCTACAAATGAGCCGCCAATGTCTAATCGGGCATTTGGTCCAAAGATAATCCCACTGGGATTGATCAAGAAGAGATTGGCATTCCCTTGGGCTTTAATTATTCCCTGAATATCCGATGGAGTGCCCCCTGTTACTCGCCCCAAAATATTAAAGATGGTGGGGGCGTTGAGAAACTCAGCCGTCTGCCCACTGGGGATGCTAAAACTGCTAAAGCTGTGGAACAGGTTTGTGCCGCCAACTGTTGTGCCACCTGTAATTACCAAACCGTCGTCAACTTGCGTCCCCAGTGTGCTATCAGGTGTCACCTGAGCGAAAGCGCGATTCTCAGAAAATGCGTCAAGCGAAACTATGCTGAAGGGAATTGCTCCACTCATTGCCCAAGCCACTAGACCGAGTCGTCTGCCCCAACTCCGACTGCTGTTGACCATGTCGTTGGCGTTAATCTTATATGCTATGCACTTAATTTCAGGTGATTGTAACCCTATTTCACTAATAATCCTGTTTTTTATTTAAGATATTTAATTATTTAGATAGATGTAAGATGGAGCAACTTTTCCGCTCGTATTGCTTGCTATAGTACTTTTTCAATGTCACCCGAACTGAGCTAAGGTGAGGCTTGTCCCAGCTTAAGTTGAGTAGCCTGAAGCTGGTTGCTACAAAATGCAATTTTGATTGGCATGACTAGATGGCTTGCCGACCAGGGAATTTAAAATACTTAACAGATGCACTTTATTTTTGTAAGTTTCAGGAATGACCCTAACACTCTACAACACCCTCACTCGTCGCAAGGAACCCTTTGAACCCGTTGAACCCGATAAAGTCGGGATGTACTACTGCGGCGTGACGGTGTATGATTACTGCCACTTGGGTCATGCGAGAGCTTGCATCGTCTGGGATGTGACGCGCCGCTATCTGCAATTTGTCGGCTATAACGTGCGCTATGTGCAGAATTTTACTGATATTGATGACAAAATTCTCAACCGGGCACGGCAAGAAGGTTCGTCGATGGAGGAAGTTGCCGAACGCTACATCCAAGCTTATTTTGAGGATATGGCGCGGCTGAATATCAAAGAAGCGGATGAATATCCGCGTGCCACGCATACGATGAATGGGATTCAGCGGCTGATTCACGAGTTGGAGGAGAAAAATTTTGCCTATCCATCTGCGGGTGATGTTTACTATGCGGTGCGTCAATTTCCGGAGTACGGTAAGCTGTCGGGACGCAAGTTAGAAGATATGCAAGCTGGCGCGAGTAACCGGGTGGAGGTGGAACCGGAAGCGTCCAAGAAAAGAGACCCGTTTGATTTTGCGCTGTGGAAAGCGGCAAAACCGGGGGAACCTGCGTGGGAATCGGCTTGGGGTGCGGGTCGTCCGGGGTGGCACATTGAATGTTCGGCAATGGTGCGCGATCGCTTGGGCGAAACTATAGACATCCACGCTGGCGGTGCTGACTTAATTTTCCCTCACCACGAAAATGAAATTGCCCAGTCGGAGGCGGTGACTGGCAAGCCGTTAGCGAACTACTGGCTGCATAACGGTATGGTGACAGTGAATGGGGAGAAAATGTCCAAGTCTCTGGGCAACTTTATCACCATTCGAGAGTTACTGGATCGACCCGTCGATCCGATGGCGGTGCGATTATTTGTTCTTACAGCACAATATCGTAAGCCGATTGATTTTACCGATGAAGCAATACAAGCCGCTACAAACGGTTGGAATACGCTGAAGGAAGGTCTGTTGTTTGGATATAAGTACGGTTCCCAACTGGGTTGGATGAGAACGTTGACAAACCTCCCAGTTGACGGTTCAGGACATGACAATGCTGTGGAAAGATTTCAGGCAGAAGTGGATGATGACTTGAATTTTCCTGGCGGTTTAACGATATTGTTTGAACTTGCTAAAGAGTTAGGCAAGCAGGGGAATATCTTGGTTCATCAGGGTAAAACCGAGATCCCACCCGAACAATTAGAAGCTTGCTGGCACAATTTAGTTAATTTGTCAAGTGTATTAGGCTTAGAAGTGAGTGCTGATGACATCGCACTACAGGTTGAAACCGCTGCTTCTGGTGATGGTTTAAGCGATGCAGAGATTGAGGCGGTGATTCAGCAGAGACAGGATGCGAGGATTGCGAAAAATTTTACGGAGAGCGATCGCATCCGCAATGAGCTACAAGCTAAAGGAATTACTCTAATTGATAGCCCGGATGGTACGCGATGGCACCGTAACTAAGCCGTCAGCTGTCAGTCAAAAGCTCCGCCCTGAAATAAATTAGGCGGCTCATCGCTAAAGTTAGCTAAAGCTCAACTGGATATTGATTTCAACCTGTTGAAAGCGTTTTTTCGGGTTCAATTCCCCGGCGGTTGCCCTTACTATGTGGTGATATTTGCGTAAGTCCTGATTTAACGGTTCAGTCAGTGCTATAGCAATCTTATTTGATTTGTGAAATATTTTTTTTAACGAACCGCAGAGGACGCCAAGGACGCAGAGAAAAGAAATAGAGAGTTTTACAAATCAGTTAGGAATTCTATAGATCGCTGCTCAGTTGAAAAGACTGAGTTTGTACAGTCAAAATCTAAAATTCAAAATCGTAGTTTCTAGTAGGCGGAGGCGAAGAGTTTTGATCAGCATAGCGGCAACTGCCTACGCTGCAGCAGGAGCGATCGCCTTGACGGGGTTTTCAGCAGGAGCGATCGCTATCTTCTTTCTCACCCTCACCCTCGTCATCTGGCAGCCGCGAGGACTGGGTATCGGCTTCAGCGCTGGAGGAGGAGCATTGCTCGCCCTGGCAACCGGCGTCGTCAGCTGGGAAAACGTCCCGGAAGTTTGGGATATCGTGTGGAATGCTACCTTCACCCTAGTAGCCCTGATCGTGATTTCCCTAATTCTGGATGAAGCCGGATTCTTTCAATGGCTGGCACTTCATATCGCCCAGTGGGGAAAGGGGAAAGGCTGGTTACTCTTTTCCCTGATTGTCTTATTGGGAGCCGCTGTCACCGCCGTATTTACCAACGATGGCACCGCTTTGATTTGGACGCCAACCGTGATGGAAATGCTGCTCTTCCTCGATTTTGGCCCCAATGCCGCCCTAGCGTTTATCATGGCAACCGGCTTCATTGCCGACGCCACCAGCCTGCCCCTAACCGTCAGCAATCTGGTAAACATCATTTCTGCCGACTATTTTCAGATTTCCTTTTTGCGCTACGCCTTGGTGATGGTGCCGGTGAACTTCGTAGCAATTTTCAGCAGTTTAGCCGTCCTCTACTTTTACTTTAATCAGCAAATTCCCTCCAGCTATAGCTTTGAGCGACTGCCAACGCCGTCTAGCGCCATTCGCGATCCCCTGGTTTTTCGGTGCAGTTTTATCGTCCTCTTGTTGCTACTAGGCGGATACTTCCTCGCGCAACCTCTAGGTTTACCCGTTTCCTCGATCGCCGGTTTAGGGGCATTTGCCCTGCTAGCGCTGGCTGGGCGCTGGTTCCAACCATCTGTCCAGCCAGTCATTAACCTTCGCAAAATTCTGCGGGAGGCACCCTGGCAAGTCGTTGTCTTTAGCTTGGGAATGTATCTGGTTGTTTTTGGCTTGCGGAATGCGGGGTTAACGACTTACCTCAGCGCCAGCTTAGAAAATCTCTCTGGCTGGGGAATCACCCTTGCCACGATGGGTACTGGCTTTTTGGCAACTCTGCTATCTTCAGTGATGAACAATTTGCCCAGCGTACTGATTCACGCTTTGGCAATCCAAGGCACCAGCGGTACTGAGGCAAATATCCGAGAAGCGATGGTTTATGCCAACGTCATTGGCTGCGACTTGGGGGCGAAAATTACGCCCATCGGGAGTTTATCAACGCTACTCTGGTTGCACATTCTAGCGAGGAAGAAACTTTATATTAGCTGGGGGCAGTATGTTCGCATGAGTCTCGTCCTGACTTTGCCAGTGCTGTTTCTAACGCTTTTGAGTTTAGCAATTTGGCTACCTTGGCTGATTGCTTGATTAGTAGATTCAGCAAAAGCCTACCAAATGGGATCTACACAAGAGGTGATTGCTCTATTTTGGTACTATACAGCATTGTCCAATGTGAGATTTTAGGGCAGCGATCGCAACACTTCCATTGTGGAGACTTTACAGCAGTTCTTACAGCGATCGCTATGAAATATACGCTGCGTCGGCTCAGTGGAGTTTGCTCACTCTGTACCTAATTAGAGAGACTAACTTAATATTAGTACAACTCTTTAGATAGACGAGCTAAAAAAGTAATAGAGTTAGGGTTTTAATAGAGAGCTTCAAGAAATATGTCTTTAAACTTCTAACTGACGTAACTGATTGAAGGTCATTTTTTTTACAACCAACATTTGTTCGGTTTTGGCAAGAAAGCTGCCAAGGTCAGTATTTTTTAGCCTAAAATTCAGGATATTCCCATGAGTACGCAAAATCAGAAACATTCGATTAAAAAGCTTGTTAGTTTGATGAGTGTTGCTAGCGCTAGTGTTTTCCTCAGTTTTCCAGCATTAGCCCTCATCAATTCCAACTCTAATGTGAGAAACCAACAATTATTAGCCCAGAGTACTCCAGGGGGTACACAAACAAATCCATCTGGTACTGGTACGGGTATTAACCAACAAACTCCCGCTGGTACTGGTACTGGTACTAACCAACAAACTCCCGCCGGTACTGGTACTGGGCAACCTAACTATGAGGTAATTAGCCCAGGAGTTGTGCAACAAAATCCGGCGGGAACTGGCACAATTCAGCAGAATCCGGCGGGAACTGGTACAACCCAGCAGAATCCGGCAGGTACGGGGACAACCCAGCAGAATCCGGCAGGTACGGGGACAACTCAGCAAAATCCGGCAGGAACTGGTACAACTCAGCAGAATCCAGCAGGTACGGGTACTGGGCAACAAAATCCGGCAGGTACGGGTACAACTCAACAAAATCCGGCAGGTACGGGTACAACTCAGCAGAATCCGGCAGGAACTGGTACAACCCAGCAGAATCCGGCGGGAACTGGTACAACTCAGCAAAATCCGGCTGGTACTACTCCTGGGGCTACGCAACGGAGTGGTCGGCAGGGGACTTATACTCAATACATGAAACTTGGGTACGCTGCAACCCAACAAAGGGACTACCAAACTGCTTTGATTAACTTTAGAAGGGCGCTGAATGCACGTCCTGGGGATTCGTATGCGGTACGAGCGATTAGTAACGTAGAAGGCTATCTTCAACGCAGTCGTTAGTCAAGTCTTCGGTAACGATCGGCAATCAGGGAGTAGCGATCGCTACTCTCTGATTTTTAGACCGCTTCTGCCTGACGCGCGATCGCTTCATACCATTTTATAATTGGAAGCTCAGCCGGTGCTGTCACTTCCTCATAAACACTTCGGCACAATTCTAGGAAAGATGGATAGCACTTGCGACGCCAATCAGTAGCGAGTTCCGGTAGAGATGCTTCTTTGAGATTTCCTAGGGCATACTTGCGTGCAAAGCCATGTTGGATGGGCACGACTGTCCCATGGTGAGCTTTTTTACTGACTATCCAACTTTCCAACTTTTAAAACAGCCTCTCAAGAAGAGCGCATTTATGCGAAGTCTTTCACGGAGATACTCCCAGTGGAAGACTTCGCAAATTGTAAGCGCACCAGCTTACTCAATGCGTAATTCCTAGAGTGATTATTTACTGCAAACAAACAGATAAGCCCCTAGTTTGAACAGGGGCTTGATGAATGACTTATATAAGTGATGATGCTTAAAGTACAAATAGCAACATCAAAAAGTACGAAGCAAGCTAATTTTGCCTAAAAAGGAAGTGGTTCAATGTTTCGGGAACCGACAAAAACCTTTATAAGCTCGTAGAGGTCACTGAGTAACTTTGCAGACCTGAATTTAAAGTCTGCAAAGTTACTTAGTGCCAGAAGGCTATCTAAGTCTGCGTTCTGGGCAAGCGCGTATGTTCATGTTCCATTACTACCAGAACTCCTACTTTCAAGTCCGGGAACATATAAGATTAATGGATTACTGGAATCCTTACCTATACATTGCCCGCAGTCTTACTCAATCCTCCGTTTAGAGCCTGAAGACCAGACTCTGCTCCATTACCAACCTTAATTAAGTAGTTCCCAGCATTCACCGCTGTGGTTCCTAGTAATATAACAGCGCCTGATGTAGGTCGGCCTCCATTACCAAGAGCTGAATTAGTATCAGTAACAGTACCTACCGCATCCCCAACAATGCCACCACCTGTGACTGCCGCTGAATCTGCATCATTCAATTCTTCAAAAAGGTTTGATTGGAAACCAGCAGTTTTGATGTTAGACATAAACCCTCTATACGTGTAAAAAACGATTGCCTACTGAGTGTAGTTTATACTTGTGATTTTAAATAAAAAACCCCTATAGAAGGTTGACAACTTTCAGTAGACCGAAAACTTCTGGGATCGCTCTGGGCCGTGACCTCACTAGCTTGTTATTGAGTCATGGCTCTCTTAACGCTGTCGAATTGAAGATGTTGTTATTGACAGGGTATCGTTATGAGAGCTTTTTTACTTTTCAGACATCCTCTTAAGTAATTCGTGAAATCCTCTTCTTTCTCTTCCTTGGCGTCTTTGGCGTCCTTGGCGGTTCGTTAAAAAAATCTTACAAATCAAATAGAGAAACGCGATTAACCGTTCATTTAACGATTAGATTCCCCCTATAGTGTGTTAGTCACCGAACCGCATCAATCCTGACACTATGGCATGAATTAAGCATGAAGTACCACCATGTATTACAACACAGCCAAGAAGACTGCGGAGCGGCTTGTCTTGCAGCGATCGCTAAACATCACGGAAGGACTTTTACGCTCAACCGCATCCGTGAAGCCGTAGGCACTGGGCAGCTGGGAACCACATTGCTAGGACTCAGACGGGGCGCAGAAGCACTCGGTTTTAATGCCAGAGCGGTGAAAGCTTCACCAGAGATTCTTGACAAATTGAAGCAAGCACCCCTGCCAGCCGTCATTCACTGGAAGGGCTACCACTGGGTTGTTTTATACGGGCAACAAGGCAGAAAATATGCGATCGCCGATCCCGCTGTCGGCATCCGTTACCTCTCCAAAAACGAGCTAGCGGCAGGCTGGACAAATGGCATCATGCTGTTACTAGAGCCAGACTCCGTCCGCTTTTTTGCCCAAATCGATGAAAAAGTTGGCGGTTTTGGGCGTTTCTTTAAACCCGTCTGGGCTTACCGAGGGATTCTGGCTGAGGCATTTGTCATTAACCTTGTCTTGGGGTTGCTTTCCCTCACGTCCCCCTTTCTCATCCAAATCCTCACTGATGATGTGTTGGTTCGGGGGGATACCCAGCTACTGACGGGTGTGGTAACTGCCGTTATGGTGATGAACGTTGTATCCAGTAGCCTCAGACTGGTGCAATCTAACCTAATCGCCCACTTTTCTCAACGGCTCCAATTAGGGTTAGTTTTAGAATTTGGCAGAGCAATTTTGCGTTTGCCGCTTTCCTATTATGAAGCTCGTCGCAGTGGCGAAATTGTCAGCCGCTTGCGAGATATTCAAGAAATTAATCAGTTAGTTTCCCAAGTGGTTGTTAGTTTGCCGAGTCAGCTATTTATTGCCATAGTTTCTTTTAGTTTCATGTTTTTCTACAGCATGAAACTGACAATCGTTGCTTTGTGCATTGCTGTTGTTATGACAATTTCTACAATTATTTTCCTGCCGACACTGCAACAAAAAACTCGCAGCTTATTAGTCTTAGAAGCAGAAAATCAAGGAATTTTAGTTGAAACTTTTAAAGGGGCACTGACTCTCAAAACCACTACATCTGCGCCGCAATTTTGGGAAGAATTTCAGAGTCGCTTCGGTCGCCTTGCCAACATCACCTTCCGCACGATTCAGATTGTCATTATCAACAGTACCTTTTCTGGATTAGTTTCTAGTATCGGTAGCGTCGTTTTACTTTGGTTTGGCAGTAGCTTGGTGATTAACAAAGAATTAACCATTGGGCAACTGTTAGCCTTTAACGGCATGAATGGAAATTTTCTAGCATTTATTGGGGCGGTAGTAGGATTTGTCGATGAACTGACTCGCGTTCAAACTGCCACCCAGCGCCTTACGGAAGTAATCGACTCTACACCAGAAAATCCAGTCGATGACAAAAGACCCTTTGCTAAAATTACGGGAGATGCAGATATTATTTGCACCAATCTTAACTTTCACCACGCTGGCAGAATTGACCTTTTAGAAGATTTTTCTCTAACAATTCCTGGAGGGAAAGTTATAGCACTCATTGGTAAATCCGGCTGCGGTAAAAGCACCCTAGCAAAATTGCTCGCTGGGTTATATTCACCGCATTCTGGAAATCTCCGCATTGGCATCTATAATCTGCAAGATTTATCACTTGATTGCTTGCGCCAACAGGTGATTCTCGTTCCCCAAGAGCCTCACTTTTGGAGTCGCTCAATTGTGGAAAACTTCCGCTTAGGTTCTCCTCACGTTGCATTTGAGCAGATTGTGAAAGCTTGCCAGATTGCGGGTGCAGACGAATTTATCAGCAAGCTACCCGACAAATATCAAACCGTTTTGGGTGAATTCGGGGCAAATATTTCTGGCGGACAGCGGCAACGATTGGCAATCGCCAGAGCGATTGTCAACGAGCCGCCAGTGCTGATTTTAGATGAATCCACGGGGGGACTCGACCCGGTGAGCGAAGCGCAAGTTTTAGAGCAGTTGCTGTCTTACCGCCAAGGCAGAACCACAATTTTAATTAGCCACCGCCCCAGAGTGATTAATCGAGCTGATTGGATTGTTTTTCTGGAGCAAGGTCACTTAAAATTGCAAGGTTCTCTGGAGGATTTACAAGCCCAAACTGGCGATCATTTGGACTTTTTGATTCCCTGAAATGAAACTGTGCTTAGTTTCCATAGCCAGTGGTGAGGTTAACATTGCTGGCAGGGGATGCAGAAACACTTTTTATGGTAACGTTTGCCGTGGCGGATGCCGTGTTGTCGCCAAAGAAAATCAGGTTGGAAGTTGTGTAAGGGTTGGGATATCCGGGAGGCGGTATAAATCCGGTATATTGACGCAGTTCGCCTTGCAAAATGGGAAAGGTAGAACCGTTGATAAACAGTTGATACTGGTTGTCTTTCACATACAAGACATAGTTATTCATGGTTTTTTGGACGTTGAAAGTCACTTTCTCGCCTTGAGTAAAACCAACGTTTTGCGCCCAGACGCTATTTTGCCAGAAACCCAATTCCAGTCCATAGGGTTGCGTTTCACCAAAGACGCCATCGCTGATCACAATCAGGCTGAAGCCTGCACGATTGTTGTTGAGGTGAGTTTCTGAACTAATCTTGACGCTGAAGCTGATGCTATATCCAGTACTGCGGTTAAGCAGCACTGGCGATACTTTGAAGTAGCCTGCCTGATTAGTGCTATTACCCGTATTCAAAACAGTGCCTTCACTGGTAGACGTTGCCGTAGGCGCAGGAGATTTAAAAGCATTTTCTTGATACTGCCATCCCTGTTGATCGGGCGTTTGATTTGGCTTCGATACGCCGTCGTACAGAGGAACGGCGTTAGCAGAATTGGCTCCCATCAGTAAGGTAAAGCCAACGGTAAGGACGGCTAGAGCTTTTTTCATAGGGTTGTTTCCTTTGATGACGATCTCGTAAGTAAAAAGCCGATGTTTATAATTTTTTTTGAGGGTTGGTCTAGCATGACGCAGGTTGTTTTTGAGCTTTAATGCCAAAATTGGCTCAGGGGATTTTGGATCGCACTTAAGGCAGAAGACAGAAAAAATTAGTGGTTGCGGGATTTTCAATGGCGATCGCTCGCTGTTTCTCTTACCCACCACTTCTAAAAATGTTCATCGCTTGACAAACCTGCAACATCTTACGGGGCGAGACAAAGCTTATAAAAACTTTATAAATGTCAGTGTTCTCTGCCCACACTCAAATACCCAAATTCAACGTACCCTAGGTTAGCCACTGTAAGGAGTAGATTTCACCGCTGACCTGAGGATATTACTATCAGTATTATCACTGATGAAATAATCCTTTATCCTAAATTCATAATTTAGGGACTTTAAATGAAGTTTCCATGAATTAATCGCAATCCCGCAAGCGATCGCTTCATTTTCTGATATTAATCGCGAACAGTAATCAGTTTTTAATATTATCTAGCCAAAATTATTTTACTAAAAACAGTAACAATTGACAACAGAGATTACACTTGTCAAGTGTCTATCGATATATATTTTAAATAAAACCAAAAGTAGTGGAGTGCTACTTGAGTGGGGTTTCAATTAAAACCTAGAAGTTCTCCAATTGCTTTGAAAATACTCAGATAAAAATTACCTTCCATCGCTCGAAACAATACAAATTCTCCGGAAGTTCCGAAAAATGGTCTGAGTGTCCAACCTAATTGACAGCCAACTAAAGCATAAAGAATCAACCAAAATTTCAAAATACTGGTGCGGGTTTCTTGTCCAGCTTCGTTATCTTGTACAGACATAAATTGCATCCCCTGATACAGGAAACTGACGCCAGTGAATCCTGTTAAGGCAAAGATAGCCACATTTAACAACACAAAGAATTGGTAATTGCGAGCGGTAATTAGAAAAAATAGCGCTACGGGTGCCAAGCTAAATTGTAGAACGCTAATCACGGTGACAGAGGTCAGAAGCATGGCGAAATATTGTCCAATACTTCTACTTGAGCCAAAAATAATGCTGAAAAAATATAAAGTGGGCAAGCAAAGGATGAGCGTCATTAAGTAGAAGCAGGGCAGTTTAAAAGCAGAGGACAATGCTTGTAAAAGGCTATGAGATGAACCGATAATCGCGCCATAGACGGCAAAAAATAGGGAACTACAAACGAGCAGAGAGATGATTTTACTGGGAAGTCTGACGCCTTGACGAATTTCTTCCATAAATCCCTGGCGATCGCGCAGCAGCCCCATTAAGACTGTAAAGTAGTGGGTGGCTGGAAATTCTCGTTTAATCATGGTGTTATCTCCGCACTCAGAGCCAAAAGACGTTTAATAATAAACTTGGGATGATCTACAGTCTTTAACCTAGCTTTTTCGAGTTTAGCCGGAAATATTTAGATATTGGGTTGTTCGCAGTCCTGAAAAACGCGATCCTACCAATGCCACAGATGCTTTCAAGCTGCTAGCATACCGCTCAACGATCTACATAAGCCTTACATCCTTCAGGCTACTGCGATCGCTTCCGGAGCCATATTTCCAAGCTTGGAGGAAGCGATCGCAGTAGTATCGAGGTAGTGGCGGCAATGTCTTTATCCACGGTTTCAGGGCTGTTGCTAAAGGGTATAAAGCGGTGTAAACTCCCAAGTTTAGGTAGTGAACCATCCAATCTAGCAGCATCGGGATTCCCACTTGGGGAATAATTCCAGCCACTAATCCGGGGTGAGTAAAGGCTGTTTTCAACAGGGTTTTTGATAAGGCGGGAAACTGGACGACATCTTGTAAAAATGGGCGTAATACCTCGTCTCCCAGCTGTTCCATCGCTTGAAATACGCTCTTAAGCAACTGGTTGATTTGATTTGGGTCAACTTTTTGCTCGATTCCCACACCCATTGTTCTTTGAAATAGCCAGGTTACGGCAATATTCGGCTGATAAGGTTGCAAAAGTGCCAAAGCATTCTTGTCGAGAGCATCTATTTGTAAAGCCTCGTGAATGCCTTCTGTTAACCGTTTCAGGTGCCGCACCATCGCCCCAAACCCGCCAAAACTGACGGGAGATTGGTTGCCACTGCTATCTCCTACGGGCAGAATGCGACTCCAAGGCATCTTTAATGAGTGGCGATAAGAGGGAAAGAAGCCAAACAGCGCCCGTTGAAATTGCAACTGGGACACTTCCACACCTTGATATTCTGGCAACAGGCGCAAGTATTCTTCAAAGAAAAATTCCAAACTGGGGCGACTTTTGTCAGCATCCAGATAAGTAAATAAATAGGTAGTTCTGCCATCTCGTGCGGGGAAAGCTTCCCAAAAGTATTGGCATTGATTTTGAATAGATGTGAAAGTTGCGATGAGATCGCCGGTTTCGTTGCGAGGAAAGCCTTTAGCGCAACTACCCACGACTAAGCAAACGCCCTCTGGTTTTTCTCCTTGTCGAGCTTGTTGGATAATGGGTGAGAAATGTCCCATTGCATCGATCAACAACCGTGTTTTCAAGCCGCCTGATGCTTCCACTCTGACGCCATCTGGATGAACAACTGCCCCTTCAAAGGGGGTATTTTCCAACAACTGTCCGCCAGCGGCAAGAAATTTTGATTTGAGAGTGTCTAGCAGAAAAACGGGATCGACGCCGATATTCAGGACATCGCGCACCCAAATATCAGAACCCCCTAAAAAGCTGACGCGGGCGGGATTATATTGGGTAGCGATCGCTTGTTCTAATTCTGCTTCAGTAAGCAGATTCAGCTCCAAAAATACCTCTAACTCTTGGCGGGAGATATTCCACTCTTGATCTCTACCGCGCAATATCCCTCTTTCAATTAAGGCAACTCGCCACCCCAACTGAGCTAAAGCAGCACCGATTAAAATTCCCAAAGTGCCGCCGCAGATTACCGCATCCCAGTCTACGCTTCCCAGAGGTTCTTGGCTTTCTTTCACCACCATCGGAATCGGTGTGGTGTCTTCCTTGATGGCTTGCCAAAGGCTATCGGTTTTACGAAGTCCGAAGAGAGGATTTCCAGGTAGCTGAGATAGAATCTGTTTGGTTAGGCTCATGGATGTTTGCAATCATATGCTCCCAATTTAATCGTATGGTATGAACCGCGTTAGCGTTGCGCTCTGTTCGCTTTAGACACGTTAGCGTTCGCGTAGCGGCGTGGATGCGCGAGAGCGAACAGAGCGTTCGCTATAGGACAAGGGAAGAAGAGGGGAAGGTGGGCGAACTGACTCTTTGGAGCGCTTCGCTATCGCGCACTCAAAAATCTTTTGTCACTGGTTCTGTTAGCCTAGATTGAAATGGGTAGGGGTACCATTATGCAGTCAATTATTAATCAAGATTTAATGGGCAAAATTACTACAACCTTGCTAGTCACGAATCGGTTAGATCAAGGTTTAACTGAACGGGGTTATATTACCGCAGATGAGGTGCGATCGCTTGTAGTGAAAAATGTGCTGGTGGATACTGGCGCTACTACTTTGTGTCTGCCACAGGATATTATTGCCCAACTTGGTTTAACACTTCTTAAAGAAGTGCCTGTAGCAACTGCAACTGGGATTGGTAGGGCACGCATTTTTGAAGATGCCAAAATATCTTTAATGGGACGGGAAGGAACTTTTGAATGTTTGGAATTGCCAGGAGGGGCAGATCCCTTGCTGGGAGTAATTCCACTTGAGGCGTTGGGAATTGAATTGGATTTACAAAATCAACAGATGATCCTCTTGCCCATGAGTCCGACGGCAAGTTATTTAAGAATTTAGTTAGGGAAAAAAGGGAAAGCGATGCTGCTAGCGCAGCGGCTTCGCTACGCACTGATGACAGACAGATGAGACGGGATGCGATCGCAAAGGTGTTTACACTAACAACTCTTCATACGCTGTTTGAGTAGAATATCTTTCGACAGATGACAAAAAGCGCGATCGCTATTCTGTCACAGCAGATTTTCAAGCCTTGATTACCGCTTCCTCCATCGCTGATGATGTCGGAGGAAGGTTCTTTTGCTTCAGTGGTTAACCAATGGACAGTAGGGCGTCAGCCAGTTTGTTGACTTCGGGAGCATCCCGATGCGTGCAAATATACGTCCACAGGCTCTGTTGCCTCAATGCTCCATAGACTATGCCTACCTTCGCAGGCTTATCATATAGTCATATAGCCTGCTCCCGGCAGGCTTCGTTTGTATAACCGCGAATGCGAGTCGTCCGGCGTTTTTACTACGCAAACAAAGCCGACTGCGTTATTACAACCAACGGTGACAAATGCTAATCTCCCAAAAGTGGGAGGAAAAGGTGTTTTGATTTACGTAAGTTTTAAGCACGGCACAAGTTTCCAAGGCTTCAAAGTTTTTGGCTCTTCATTACTTGGTATGCTAAAAAGTTGATTCCAAAACTTGAAAGGCTTACCTAGCAAGGTATAACGATTTTGGACTGTATTTTCTATTTAATAAACGCTAAATTGGCTTAAATT
>NZ_JBYCCT010000084.1:0-63142 GCF_057473865.1 Coleofasciculus sp. H7-1 | reverse complement strand
GCAAGGTATAACGATTTTGGACTGTATTTTCTATTTAATAAACGCTAAATTGGCTTAAATTCATGGCTAGTATAGCTTGTGGCGCTTCTTGACTATAAATTTAGCATACCAACTACGGAAGAGCCATTTTTTTTCTAAAATATCAAACAATAACTCCTAAACCTTTCACGTCTTTTTGATTCGTTAACTATAATTTAGTTAACGAATCGGATTGTGAACTGTAACCAATTTTGTACCATCAGGAAATGTAGCTTCTACCTGCACTTCATGCACCATTTCTGGCACACCTTCCATGACTTCTTCCCGTGACAGTAATGTTGTTCCATAACTCATTAAATCGGCAACGGTGCGTCCATCTCTAGCGCCTTCCAGAATGGCAGCAGAAATATAAGCGATCGCTTCTGGGTAATTCAGCTTTAAACCTCTTCCCTTGCGGCGTTCCGCTAACAGTGCCGCCGTGAAAATCAATAGCTTATCTTTTTCCTGTGGCGTCAGTTGCATTGATAACTTCTTAAACTCCTTTGTATTCTCCGTGTCCTCTGCGATTCGCTCAAATTTGCCAAACTCTCGGTGGACAAGCAGGGCGTTCTAAAAAGTGCAAACGCAGCAAATTCCAGATATCTATAAACCAGTTTCGCACCTCAGACGTAGAAGCACCACGATAGCGACACAATAACCCAGAAGGAAGACGAGTAATGCCTGCTTGGTGAAGATTCCCCCCTGTTCCCCTCTTAAAAAAGGGTGAATTATTGCCTAGGTTTCGCGCTTTTTCCACAATCTCCGGTGACACCGCTTGCCCAAGCCAAACTAAGCTTGCCACAACAGGTTGCCCAGCTAAGCCGTGAGGACTGTCGAGGATTTCTGACCCGCCGGGTAGCCATTGCCGATCGATCCACAGAGGGCGTCCTTGCTGCCAGATTTCGGTATGCGATCGCCACTCTCCCTGTAAGAATCTTTCCCCTCTGGCACTACGCCCAAAGCGTGTAATTTCCCAGCCCAGCCAACTTGCTTCTGGAGCTAATTCTACCCGCAAGTCTTGCCGATAAATCGCGCCGTCAAAAATAATTGTTTCCTGCGGTAGCCACTCCAAAGTAGCACCCGCGTTCACCTCGATTTCAATCGTTTGACTCGCTGGCAATCCATTACTGCGATAAACCTTACTGGCGGCAGCGGTAGTGATTAAGGCTTGCGCGTTGGGTTGGAGGTGAAAATTGAGAGATAAGCGATCGCCTCCCACAACACCCCCAGCTGTATGCAAGATTACACTATGACAAATCTCCGATCCTTCTGGATAAAATGGGCGCTGTACCTTCAGCGGTGCTTTTACGCGATCGCCAATCACCTGGGTTTTGCCTTGGGTTTTAGAAAACCCCAAGTTAAGAATGCCATGCCACCCAGAGGATGAGGGATTTGCTGCTGAAGCCCGATCGAGGTCATTCATTAGATTAGGCGCATAAATTGTTAATTTTTTACTACAGAAAATCACCTTAAACAAAAATACCATTAAACTCAATTTAAACGGATATTTTCATTTTTTTATACTGGAGACTCTCATGGCTGCCATCAGCTTTGCAAACTTAAAAGATGAATACCAGCAACTCTTTGATAGCTGCAAAATTTCTAAAAATAAACTTGGTCAAATAGATGATATTTTGGCTACCATTGATACAAATCGTCCTAGGTATGATGCGGTAGGGAAAAAACTGGCGATTCCCTGGTATGTGATAGCCATCATACACAACATGGAATCTTCCTTAAATTTCAATACCCACCTGCACAATGGAGATCCGCTGACAAGAAAAACCATACGCGAACCAAAAGATCGTCCCTCTAGTGGCAATCCACCCTTTACATGGGAAGAAAGTGCCATTGATGCTTTAACTTTTGATAAATTTGACCAATGGAAAGATTGGAGTCTTCCAAACATTCTTTTTAAGTTAGAAGGCTACAACGGTTGGGGTTATCGCTTCTACCATTCTGATGTTTTTTCGCCTTATTTGTGGAGTGCTTCAAACCACTATACTAAAGGAAAATACGTTGACGATGGCACCTGGTCAAATACAGCCGTATCGCAGCAATACGGTGCCGCTGTGCTTTTGCGCCGAATGACCGATAAAGGAACAATTACTTGGGATAATCCAGAAACCAGCAAGCTTGGAGAAAAAGGCGTAGATATCCAACCTGGTGAAAAGCAACCTTTGATATATTATTCGCCAGATTCTAAGATTGATAACGGCAAGGAACTGCAACAGTTTTTAAATCAATTTCCAGGAATTTATTTAAGTGTAGATGGTTGTCTTGGTGACCAAACTTCCGAGGCTTTTAAAAAAGTTACAGGTTACTATCTTTTTGGAGATCCTAGAAATCAAAATCCATTGTAAATGGGAAATAAAATATTGATTTACCAATTGGTAAGTATTGCTTATAAATTGCCAAAAAACCGATAAATTAAAATTTGCTAGCTTGCTTCTCGCCTTTCACTCAGCAATCGGCACTTTTTAAATATTACCAATTTGGTTGTTTAACTTGTTGGGGTAATTCAATGATAACTTCTGTTCCCTGTCCCGGTTCGGAAATAATATCAATACTTCCTTGATGATGTTCCAGAATTTGGTAACAGACAGTCAGCCCTAAACCCATGCCTCTACCGATCGGTTTAGTTGTAAAAAAAGGGTCGAATATTTTTGATTTAATCGCTGTAGAAATTCCGGAACCGTTATCTTGAATTTTGATGATAATTTGCTTAGACGCACTGAATTCAGTTTTAATATAAATCCGTTTTTCAGGTTGTTGTTTTATAGTTTGCAGCGCATCAATTGCATTGCTAAAAATATTCATAAATACCTGGTTAAGTTGCGCCGGATAGCATTCAACGGGTGGCAGAACGCCGTACTGCTTAACTACCTGAATTTCTGGATTTCCCTCCGCCTTCCAGTTTCCGCTTGATTGCAAGCGATGCTGCACAATTAGCAAACTGCTATCAATTCCTTCATGAATGTTGACCCGCTTCATTTCGGCTTCGTCGAGTCGGGAAAAGTTTCGCAGTAATAAAATAATTTGACGAATGCGATCGGTGCCAGCTCTCATTGAAGAGATAATTTTAGGCAGATCGCTGGTTAAAAAATCGAGATCGATGTCTTCAATATATTGTTGTATTTCAGCATCGGGATAACTTTTTTGATAGCGTTGTACGAGGTTCAGTAGATTTTTCGTGTAGTCGCTGATATGGGAAAGGTTAGCATAAATAAAATTAATCGGATTGTTAATTTCGTGGGCAATGCCAGCAACGAGTTGACCCAAACTGGACATTTTTTCAGTTTGAATGAGTTGCGCCTGCGCCCTTCCCAAATTGCGTAGTGCTTGACTTAACTGTTGAGCGTTAGTGGTTAATTCAGCATTCAGTTGCTGTAGTTGGTCGTGAGCTTGCTGTAATTGCTGATTTTTTTGCGAAAGCTCTTCAGTACGCTGTTGTACTCGTTCTTCAAGAGTCTGACGCGCCTGTTCTAGTTCCTCAGTGCGTCCTGCAACTCGTTGCTCTAGGTTGCCGATGAGGGCTTTAAGCGCCTGAGCCATTTCTTGATAAGCATGAGCGAGTTGACCGATTTCACCACCCGCGCCGATACCGGGAATGGGGGTACTCAAATCGCCTGCGGCTAAGGTTTTGCTGCGTTCGGAGAGCTGGATAATCGGTTTGCCGATTTGTTTGGCTAGCAGGTGCGCGATCGCAATCGATAACAAGGTTGCCAATCCCAGCCCTAGCCAAATCACGCGGTTTAGGTTGACGGAAGCTTGATTAAAATACTCTGAGACTATTTGAATTTTGGCAATGGCAACAGGCTGATTGTGGGAAGTAATGGGAGCATATATCGTATTCAAACCAGATGCCGGTTCAATCCGATAAACTGTTTTACCTTTTTGAATCTTGCGTAACACCCGCGACTTTAAATTCGCCTGTTCCCAAGGCTCAATGCTGGATTTGGCGTTGCTAGAAATGATAGGTTTGCCATCAAGAGAAATGACTTGCAGCTTGGTGGTAGGTTGAGAGAAATTAAGAAAGTTACGCAACCAAGTTTCATCTAAATTCTGCCCTAAAATTAAAGTTCCGGGTGACTTCCCCGTACCATCGCTGTTGTAGACAGGCGCTGTTGAAAAGAGCAACATCTGACGCGAGCCGGTATCAATCAACATAGTCGCTGGTTTGTTGGTAGCGATCGCAGCAGTTAACCGCTCAGCCACATTAGGAATTTGCCAAGCGTCACCCCGCTCTCCCAAAATCTCTCCACTACGACCCACCACTTTCACATGATCAACGTCGGTAGAGAGGAGAAGTTGAGCGGACACTTCCTTTTTGATCCAAGCCCAATTCCGCTTCTCAATTGCATTGTATAAATCCGTCCAGAGCGCATAGCCTGAGGATAAATTTTGCAATCCTTTCTCGGTAGCGGCAGTGTATCCTCGAAAAGCTAAAACTTGATCGTCGAGTCGAGTTTTTTCTAAGTCGATGAGTGGCTGCTGTACAAATCGCCACGCTACAGCACTTAGGAACATCACGGGTAGCAAAGATGCCCCAAAGGTAAAAATTAGCAGCTTGGGTTGAAGTTGTTGCAGCCGCTTGAACATCCCTGATTTAAGTAGGTGCGGTATTTACGTCCCCCAGACAGATAATCTGTCACAAGGCTCTCCACAGTTTAGCTGCTGTGACGGTAAAACGGTTGCTCTATTTTCTGAGGCGATCGCGCTAAAAACGCCTACCTTGAGAACTGCAAGTTATACGGGTTACTCGCAAAGATTTTTAGCTATCTGCGTCAGACAGCTAGAAACCTTTGAATTACATCCTGACTGAGTTCGCTAGTCGAGCCAGACGCGACAATACCGCCTTTTTGCATCGCGTAGTACCGATCTGCTTGTCGTACAAAATGCAGGTGTTGCTCGACTAATAAAACAGAAATGCCGGTAGATTCAACAATGCGCCGCACTGCTGCTTCAATTTCCAAAATAATGGAAGGTTGAATGCCTTCGGTGGGTTCATCGAGTACGAGTAACTGCGGCTTCCCCATCAAAGCGCGAGCGATCGCTAGTTGCTGTTGTTGTCCTCCACTTAAATCGCCACCCATTCGAGATAGCATCGATTTTAAGACTGGAAATAGGGAAAATATTTCCTCCGGGACTTCTTCCTTACCACTTCTACCGTCACGTCGCGCCTCCAAACCCAGCAACAAATTTTCCTTCACTGTCAAGCGCGGGATAATTTCCCGTCCTTGAGGAACATAACCAATTCCCAGCCGTGCCCTTCGATCTGGGGATTTATCTGTTATCATCTCATCGGCAAAAGTAATCGTACCGCTACGGGGTTTAAGTAACCCCATAATTGTTTTAAGCAGAGTAGTTTTGCCGACACCATTGCGTCCAATTAGACACACCATTTGTCCTAATGGGACGCTCAAATCCACATTGCGGAGGATATGACTTTCACCGTAATAGACATTTAAATTAGAAATTTGCAGCATTTTATTGTGCTTGGTTGAATAAGGCGCGATCGCTTCTAAAATTGCGTACTTGAGTCTTTAATTGCTTTAGCTTTAGTAAGCGAAAATTTTAAATTTTACAAACTCTACCAATCCTAAATGAGTTATGAATTATCGCTTCTCTTCTTCTCTTACTGCACGTTTTATAGCGAAGTAAGCGTTAATGGAGATAATTTTTACAAATCAAACATAATTGCTATAAGACAAGAAAAAAATATCATGGCAAAGCTGCTTTATTCTTTGTTATCTATATAATCATTGATATCATGCACCGCTCCTTTTTACTCCTCAAGTTCTTTAAGCGCTTCTCGCTGAGTATCTAACTGTTCTCCTAGATAAACTTCTATGACGCGAGGGTCATTTTGTACTTCCTCAATCGTGCCTTCACACAACACCGAGCCTTCATGTAACACCGTTACTTTACGAGCAATTTGGCGTACAAATTCCATGTCATGCTCAATCACCAAAATAGAATGACTTTGAGCTAACGCTATAAGTAGTTCCCCAATATTGTCAGTTTCTTCATCAGTTAGCCCCGCAACGGGTTCATCAACCAACAATAAATCGGGCGACTGGGCAACTAACATCCCAATTTCTAACCGTTGCTTTTCCCCGTGAGAAAGTAAACCAGCGCGGATATCTGCTTTTGTACTTAAGCCAACCGTTTCTAGCAAACTGATTACTTTGCTACGTTCGCCAGTAGGGGGACGCCCAAAAAGTGTTGCCAATACATTTTTATTGCGATTGCAGCTAAGTTCCATGTTTTCGCGGGGAGTCAGGTTGAGGTAAATGCGGGGAGTTTGAAACTTTCGACCAATTCCCAATCGAGCGATTTGATGTTCGGAGAGGGCTTTCACATTTCTCCCCTTAAATAATACCCGTCCCTCAGTGGGTTGCACCTTGCCGGTAATCACATCCAAAAAAGTCGTTTTACCCGCACCATTTGGACCGATTACGACCCGCAATTCCCCAACATCCATGCTGAAATTCAGATGGTTCAGTGCTTTAAAACCATCGAAATTAACCGTTAAATTTTCAGTTTCTAATATTTTCGCGTTCATGCTGTACCTCTGGGTCTTCTTCAAGGCTGGGATAGGTTGCTACCTGCTTGTTCCGCCCTAGAAGTGTCAGCAGGTGCTGGAAACCTTGATAGCGCAGCCAACCGACTACACCATCGGGAAGAACTGTTACCACAATTAAGAATAATGCTCCTTGGAAAAATACCCAAATACCCGGAAATTGCTCGCTCAAAAGACTCTTGGCAAAGTTGACTAATAGCGCCCCTAATATGGCTCCGATTAAGCTGGCACGACCTCCCACTGCTACCCAAATTACCATTTCAATAGAAAAGGCAATATCCATTGCTTTCGGTGAAATTAGACCTGATTGGAGGGTGAATAAGGCACCCCCGATTCCAGCCAGAGCAGCGGAAATCGCAAACACCACGACTTTAAATCCAGTGGGATTATAGCCAGAAAAGCGCATCCGACTCTCATCATCCCGAATCGCAATCAGAACTCGTCCAAAGCGATCGCTAGTCAGCCATCGGCACAAAGCATAAGCAGCTGCCAAAAACAAGACTGTCAGCGTGTAGAAAACAAATCGCGTCTGATTATTACTGACTGTTGCCCCTAATAATGTTTTGAAGTTTGTTAAACCATTGGTGCCGTTAAAGAATCCCTGCTGCCCGTTGAAGAAATTAAAAAATACAATCGTCGCAGCTTGGGTCAAAATTGAGAAGTAAACGCCCCGAATACGGTTGCGAAATACTAAATAACCTAATATTGCGGCTAATACAGCGGGAATTATCACGACAGCGGCGGCGGCAAAACCAAACGAATAAAACGGCTGCCAGAACCAAGGCAGTTTTAGAATGCCAGAGAGGCTCATAAATTCCGGTAAACCGTTCTTGAGAGGAGCTAATTGCAAGTGCATTGCCAAGGCATAGCCACCGAGGGCAAAAAATACACCATGCCCCAAACTCAGCATACCCGTGTAGCCCCAAATTAAATCAATGCCGAGGGCAGCGATCGCTAACGCCAAAAATCGCGCTAGCAAGCTGAGACGAAAGCCTGTCAGAACTGCTGGCATCACGAAGATGAGGAAAAGAGCGATCGCCAGCGTCACTCCTATTTCCATTAGCAGCAATCGTCTGCGTTGCCGCTTCATGCCTTTAACTTCAAGAACCGCATCCAAAATCATCGCCTTGAGCCTCTGCGCGATTGTCTTTGTTTAAGCATCAACGCTACGTCCCTTCTGTGGGAAAATTCCCCCTGGACGCACCTGAAGAAACGCAATAATTAAGGCGAATACCATCACCTTCGACATACTGGTTGTGCCGAAAAACTCAAAGAAATCCACTAAAGGCTTCATCGGTGCCACCATCGGCACCAAGACTTTAGAACTGATTAAGTAGTTAATCGTGCCAATTCCCATCGCTGCCACAATACTGCCTACCAGCTTGCCGACGCCACCGACAACAACCACCATAAACGTATCGACAATGTAGTTTTGACCTGTATTGGGGCCTACAGAACCCAGCAAACTAATTGCACAACCGGCAACTCCAGCCAATCCAGAACCCAAAGCAAATGTAATGGCATCAACTTTGGCAGTAGGAATTCCTAAACAAGCACTCATACTGCGATTCTGCATGACTGCGCGAATTCTTAATCCCCACGAAGAACGTTGCAAAAATATATAAATTCCGGCAACACAAACAATGGTTAGCCCAATAATAAATAGCCGCGTATAAGGCATCTGCAAAGTGCCCAGCCGCAGCCCTCCTCGTAACCAGTTCGGTGCCGTTACGTCCACATTTTGAGCGCCAAACCAAGGCTTGGTGACAGCAAGTTTATAAGTTTGTCCCAAAAATGCACCTGCGGCACTCGCAACTCCCACAGATATCGGCAACATTATTGCAATTACCCAGTTACGAACACGCTCAAAATCTGGGCGAAGAGACAGAATCCACAAAGCACCAAAAAACAAAAGGCAAAATATCGCAATGCCAATGACTAACACCCAGCTAACACTGCGAGCGAACTGCTGCAAAATTAGACTAACGCCCCAAGTTGCCAGCAGTGTTTCTAGAGGGCGTCCGTAAAGATAACGAATTACCCCCCGTTCCAAAACTAATCCCACAGCCGCTGTCACCAGGAAAGCCAAAATCAGGGCAAAAACGATATAGGTTTCAGACCAAGGCTTACCCAACATTTTGAAGCCATTTTGTACAACAAAAGTTGTGTAGGCTCCCAGCATCATCAACTCACCGTGAGCTAAGTTAATAACGCCCATTAGTCCAAAGACAATGGCTAGCCCCAGCGCTGCAATTAACAAAACCGCGCCGATGCTAATTCCATTAAAGATCCCATCCAGCAATCCTGCTATCACACGCTTCCTCAGCCATTAATCATTGGTCATTAGCTTTTAAAGCCCGTAGGTTGGGTTGAGCAATAGCGAAACCCAACGAATCTTCTGGAGTTGGGTTTCGTTACCTCAACCCAACCTACTATGTCTAAGGACTAATTACTAAGCTCTTAAATCTTGTACTGACCACCTTTTTTGGAATCTGACCAGTCACATCCCAAACCCTTAGTTGCGGCAACAAATTGGTTCCAAGGAACTGGCTTCACTGCTGCTTTCGTCTCGTAGACAATCTTAAAGAGACCGTCATCTCCGACTTCACCTAGTCGCACAAACTTAGAGATGTGATGGTTATTTTCCATCGTTACGGTGCCCTCTGGAGCCTCAAAAGTCTGACCTACCGCAGCCTTTCGCACTGACTCTAAATCGTCAGCCGTTTTTGCTTTCTCGACAGCTTGCTTCCAGAGATAAACGGCAATGTAAGCCGCTTCCATGGGGTCATTTGTTACCCGATCTTGACCGTATTTTGCCTTAAAAGCTTCGACAAATTTTTTATTCGTTGGGGTATCTACTGTTTGGAAGTAATTCCAGGCGGCATATTGACCTTTGAGATATTCTGTGCCAATTGCCTTGACTTCTTCTTCGGCAATACTGACAGACATTACGGGATACTTATCTGGCCCCAACCCCGCACCTTGCATCTGCTTGAAGAAAGCCACATTACTATCCCCATTCAGGGTATTAAAAATAACGCCGCCATCAGGCAGAGCCGCTTTAATTTTAGTGATGATGGGCGTGACTTCGGTATTGCCTAGAGGTAAGTAATCTTCACCGACGGTTTCGCCGCCTTTTGCCTTTAACTGCTCTTTAATAATCGTATTCGCGGTACGCGGAAAAACGTAATCGGAGCCAACTAGGAAGAATTTTTTGCCCTTATTCTGCAATAGCCAATCGACTGCTGGCTCGATTTGTTGGTTGGGGGCAGCACCCGTGTAGAAGATGTTATTGGAACACTCTTGACCCTCGTATTGTACGGGGTACCAAAGCATATGTTTTTTTTCTTCAAATACTGGCAGCACTGCTTTGCGACTGGCGGAAGTCCAGCAGCCGAAAACGGTGACAACTTTATCTTGATCGATTAGCTTTCTCGCCTTCTCGGCAAAAGTGGGCCAGTCGGATTGACCATCTTCTTCAATTGCTTGAATTTGCTTGCCGAGGACGCCACCGGCTTTATTAATTTCCTCAATTGCCAACAGTTCGGCATCGACGACACTGTTTTCGCTAATCGCCATCGTGCCGCTGCGAGAGTGCAGAATCCCCACTTTGATGGTGTTTCCTGCACCAGCAGCCGCAACGGTCGTCGCGCTGGGAGAGGGAGATGCCGCCGTTGGGCTGGCAGTCTCAGAGGTGGAAGGGGTGGGAGTGCTGCTACAAGCTTTGAGAAGAATACTGGTTCCCAGAGTAGCAGAACCGTATAGAAGAAATTTACGTCGCCCTAATCGCCTTGCCATACCGTTACCGTACTCCTGGCTGAATCAGCCTAATGATAGAGAACATACACAGTTAAGCAGTGATATTAGAGCGATGTTCTGGGAAGAAATTGTTATCAATGATACAAAGAATCGAACTTTTGGATCATTTCTAGGAAAGGTCAGCTTGCTGTTTCTGAAATTTCGCCCAGATTTAGGCGGATAAAGTCCACCACAGCGGTTAATCCTTGCTGAGTCTTTAAATTCGTAAAGATAAAGGGTTTTTCTCCCCGCATCCTCCGCGCATCGCGTTCCATGATGCCTAAATCTGCTCCGACTTGAGGGGCAAGGTCAATTTTGTTGATCGCTAAAAGATCGGATTTAGTAATTCCGGGGCCACCTTTGCGGGGAATTTTGTCACCGGCTGCAACATCAATGACGTAAATTGTCAAGTCTACAAGTTCTGGGCTGAAGGTTGCCGCCAGATTATCGCCACCACTTTCTAAAAACACTAAGTCTAAATCGGGAAATCGCTGTTCCATCTGTTCAATGGCAGCGATGTTGATAGAAGCGTCTTCGCGGATGGCGGTATGGGGACAGCCGCCAGTTTCGACACCAAGGATGCGATCGCTCTCCAATGCATGACTCCGCACTAGAAACTGGGCATCTTCCTGGGTATAAATATCATTCGTGACCACAGCAATTTGATATTTTTGCCGCATCGCCTTACATAAGGCTTCTACTAAGGCAGTTTTTCCCGAACCCACTGGGCCCGCTACTCCAACCCGAAAAGCATTCATAAAATTTGCGAATAGGGAATGGCTAATTGCTCATCGTAGCAAGGCAATTAGCCATTCGCAGCTTTCACCAGCGATGTGTCTATTGTGCCCATTTCTTTTAACTCCGAAATAAGCGCGTGTACTGAGTTTCGTGAGCTATACTCGCCAATGCTAATCCCCAGCCGCAACTACTGAGGGCGTCATCTTCTAACGCTAAAATTTCCTTGGCAGCATCAATGAGATTGAGTTGTAGTTCTAGGAGTAGCTGTTGTCCAGCCGTTTGTCCCAGGGGAACCAATTTGACTCCGGCTGCAATCAAATTGGTTGCCCAGCTGTGTAAGTAGCCCAAGAGGGCAGATGCAGCATCGATTTGCCAATGGGCGGCGGCAATGCCGAAAGCGATCGCATAATTACAAGGATTCCCAATCGCATCCGCCATTGACCGAACCTGCGGCTCTAATTCCAAAAACAATCGGATCAGCGATCGCCCCATCTGCCAACTTTGCGCTTGCAACTCTTGTGTTTCCTTAGCAGCAGATAACCAGACATTCCAGTAATTTAAAGCCTCTAAATCCCCGGCAATTGCCCCCCGATATCCCCGGATCATCACCGCTGCTTCTAACCGAATTGCCCCATAACCCAGTTCCTGTTTGAGCCAGTGTCCCAGATTTTGCGGGTTCTCAATTACACCAGCATCGACTAGCGTTTCCAGCCCTTCGGAATAGCTATAAGCACCCACCGGCAACGCCGGACTCGCTAGTTGCAAAAGACACAGCAGGTTAACTGGGGAATCGGGAATGGGTAATTGTTCGTTGGTCATTTTTCAGGACTTACGCAAAGCTTATACATATAGCATTTTGTAGGGGCAATCCCTCTGTGGTTGCCCTCAGATGTGGTGATGTTGCGTAAGTCCTATTTTGGTAGATATTAGGTAGTCGGGAAGAGTTAAAAATCAGACGCGATAACCGCAAGTCTTCTACAACTCAAAATCCCATTATTTACTACCCAATTAACTAACCGTGATGATGCTGTCCATAGGCACCCGTTTCTGGATAAAAAGGCGAGATTTCCTCTCGTACCTCCATCCCCAGATGTTCCAGCATTGACTTCAAAACTGGGTTGGGAGACAACCGCAAATGAGTGGGAGCGATTTCTATCGGTACATGGCGATTGCCTAGATGATAAGCCACCCGCAGCAAATCTAGGGGTTTCTGGGCAGTCGCGGTGAGAACGGGTTCCGGTTTAGCCACGATTCTCACGACGAGATCGCCCATTTCAGATTGCAGGAGATCGCGATCGCGCAACACCGTTCCTCTGGGTAAGCGCAGATACAAAGCTTGTCCATCAGCCGTTTCAAAACGATAGCGGCTGCGCGTGCGCTCCTGGGCAGTCAGAAAAAGAGTAAAGTTTACCGATGCATCCGAATTTGCGGGCAAGCGTTGCGTTATCGTTAGCATCGTTGGAATGTTTAGTCAGCACGTTATTGTGATGCTACTACAGCACAGATGACATAAAAATCCAAGTCAAGCCGGGTCAGCAAAAGTCCATTTTTTACTGAGCTTGCAGACGGATCATTTCATTTTTTATCTGTGTTGCTACCTCCGAATTCTTTTGCGCCTCCACCGTAATCTGGTTAAATAATTCAATTGACAGACCGTTGCTCTGCACAATCTTTTGAGACTGTTTGCAGTAATTTATGGCAATGGCTTGTGCATTTCCCGGAAGCGATCGCAAGCTATTTGGTTGGCTACAAGCAATGTTCGGAGGGCTTCCCACGATTTTTTTGATCTCGTTATAGGCAGCTTGGCGACCCGGTTCCATCGCCAAAACAGCCCTGGCGAAGTTGATTAAGTCCTTATTGCTGAAGGGTGATTGAGCGTATGCCTGAGAACTAAAGTCAAGGCTATGCGATCGCTCAGATAGACCCGGTGCAAAACCTAACAACAGACTGAGAGCAGCGAGAGTACCAACACTCAGGCATTGAGATAAGACTCGATTCAGAGAGCGACGTGAACTGTATAAAGTCATCATGATCTAGTGCGACCAAAAAAGAGAAAATCGAAACACACAAGGATTACTTTTTCTGAACTATTTTAAGGGTGAGAAGTTCCAGGTAGAGACAGGCATTCGTAGATTTAGATCCCGTGTTGGTACCTCAAAAAACAGAAGCCTTCTCCCTACGGAGCAGGTATCAAGTAGTAATATACAACTCACTACGGATATTAAGAGTGTGTGAATTTTACCACACTTTAGACTAAAAAGCAGAACGTTACGAAAGCTGTAACGATTGGGTGGTATAGGTAGCGCTTTCCTCCCTACCCCTACACATTGGGGTAGGGAGGAAAAAATTGCTTCTACGTATTTATGCCTTCATTGATACAATTGACACAGTTCTATAACTTTCATTTGTAGCGTAGAGATGGGGTCAGCTCCTCGCTTGAGGTTGACTTCTAATTCTAGGAGTAAGGGTAAGGTTAAGGTGAGTTGAGGCACAGAGAAGTCTTTGACTTCTTGGCGCAGAAAATAAATTCGTTTGGGGTTGCCGATTTCTGCCGCAGTGGCGATCGCCCGTTCGTCTCGCTCACCGCTCTCTACCATCAGTTTCACCCACAACCAGGTGCGAAATTGACCGATTAAGGTGGCGACAATCCGCAAAGCGGGTTCGTTATGACCGATCAAGTCTGCAACCAGCGAACAGGCGTGGGCAGTATTTCCCGATCCGATCGCCGATGCGAGCTGCAAGCTGTTTTGGGTGTTAGAGATAACTAGGGCAGCAACGACTTCGAGGGCGATCGCGCTCTCTTGGGATACGCCTGCTTGGTCAGGGGCGGTGGGGAGATTCTTCGGGATACCAGCGTAAACCTGCAACTTTTCCAGTTCGTTCCAGAGTTGTCTGGTATCATTTCCCACAGATTGGGCTAAAAGTTCGGCAGCTGCCGGGGTTAGTTTTACACCGACTTGCTGGGCAACCTGACGCACCCTTTTTAGCAGTTCTTCAGTTTTCCAGGGCGGGATGAGAGAAAATTCTCGAATATCGGCATGGTTTTGCAGCAGCTTCGTAGATCGGAGACGCCCATCGGGTTTAGAGCGAGTAGTCAGCAATAATATTGAAGACTCAGGAATCGCCGGTATAGTCCGCTCCAGTTCAGCTAGTAGTTCTTCCGAACAGTGCAGGCATATAGTGGTATCAACCAACCAGACCAAACGGTAGGCGCTGCCAAAAGGTGGTGTCATCGCCTGGTTTAAAGCAGTGATGACCGCATCGGGTAGCGCTTGAGAAATTTTGTCATAGTTAAAGTTAGTCCATTGGGGGTCGAGAATGCGATCGCGCAGGGAGTCAACAGCTTTTTCTAGGGCAAAATCATCCTCACCCCAGTAGAGGTAAATTGGCATTAAAGCATCTCTTAAAAGTACGAGGCTATCAAGATTGGACGAGACTTATCACACTTATTTAAATCGGGTAGCACGGCTAACACTACCTGCAACCTACGAGTCCCAAGTACAGCATATACAGGAGTCTCCGAAGTTTAAGCCCTCCCCGTCAGGGACAAGACAAGCGGTGCCTTTCCCTGGCTATACGGTGATCGCACCACCTTGGGGGGAAGAATCCGAGAATGCGACGTTTTACGAAAACTTGAAGGTGTGCCAAGAGCAACTGCTACAGCAGCTAGATCCTGGTTTTATTGTGCCAGTCCCCGCTGAGAGTTTTCATGTAACCTTAGCAGATTTGATTTGGGACAGTGCTTATCGACACGCCACGAGTGAAAATCCGGAGTTTGAAGAACAACTGCGCGATCGCATTGCTCAAATCTTCGAGCAGTCCCAGTCATCTATCACTGGCGGTAATCCGATGCTTTGGCAGTTGCTGGGATTGATGGTAATGCCCCGTGCAGTCGCGGTTTGTTTAGTCCCCAAGGATGAAGGAACCTACGAGCGAATGTTGAAGTTTCGCCGGTTTATTTATCAAAGTCGTAGTTTAATGGCTTTGGGGATTGAACAGCAATATCGTTTTACTGCCCATGTCACGCTGGGCTATTTTGGCGAGATTTCACCGGATTTGAAGCGCGATCGCCTCTGTGAAAAACTTTCCCAAATCAACGAACAATGGTTGGAAAATTCTCCCCAAATCTGCACACACCAGGCACAATTGCGAAAATTTGACGATATGACCCGGTATTATCGGGAACCTGATTGGCCTGTTTTAACTTTTTAACAATAATCGGCTAATAGCGGCTCACAAATCGCTATTAGCTGACTCCTGATTTATGAGCTTACCCATTCATCCCATCCTCCAGCAAAGTTTTGCTCTCATCGATCGAGAAATTGGCGAACACCGCTTTAGCCCCTCCGAGTACGCGATTGTACGTCGAACGATCCACAGCACCGCTGATTTTGAATTTGCCCAACTGATTCGGTTTAGTGAGGGGGCGATTCCCAGCGCGATCGCTGCCTTGCGGCGTCGCGTGCCGATTATTACAGACGTTGGCATGGTAAAACAGGGAGTGGCAGGAATGGTGGCGCAAACTTTTGGCAATCCCCTAATTGCTGCCGTGGAACAAGCGCGCGAAGCTCTCCCCGGCAAGACGCGCACGGAAACTGGCTTACTGCAATGTTGGCGAGAATTTCCAGAGGCAATTTATGCGATTGGCAATGCCCCCACGGCGCTGCTGGCTTTGTGTGCAGAGTTACCCTCGGCACCCGTTCAACCGGCTCTGGTAATTGGCGCACCCGTGGGATTTATTTCCGTAGTGGAGTCAAAAGCGGCACTAGAAAAGACGCCCGTACCCCAAATTCGCATTGAGGGACGCAAGGGCGGTTCACCCGTCACCGCCGCGATTGTCAATGCTTTACTCTTACTGGCTTGGGAGGCAGAGAAATGTTAGGAGTTCGCTGCCTATTTAGCGTCACGACAAATAGATTTGCAACCTGCGTAGGCAGGTTTAGTCTGTGTAGCGGCGACTTCCCGCCGCCCGGTGCATTCTGACAATGACACTCGTACACGTTGTCGGAATTGGCTTGGATGGCGCAGATGGGCTGAGTCATGCTGTGCGGGAGATTGTAGAGCAGGCGACGCTGTTAATTGGGAGCGATCGCCATCTCTCCTATTTTCCCGATTGCCCCGCTCAACGGCTGATTTTGGGTGATTTCACAAAGGCAATTGAGGAAATTCGCTACCGCCTGTCTGCGGGTTCTGGCGGCATTGTCGTATTGGTGAGTGGCGATCCCCTCTTTTTTGGATTGGGACGGCTGTTGGTGGCACAACTACCCTCAGCAGAATTAACGTTTCATCCGCATCTGAGTTCGGTTCAGCTGGCTTTTAACCGGATTAAGGTTCCCTGGCAGGATGCTCGTGTCATCAGTGCCCACGGGCGATCGCTCGAAGAGTTAACCCAAGCGCTGCAACAGGGGATTGAGAAGATTGCTGTATTAACAGATACTCAGAATACGCCGGACGCGATCGCTCGTCTATTACTCGCTTTAGATTTACCCAGCACTTATCAATTCTGGATTTGTGAAAATTTAGGCGGTACCGATGAGCGAGTTCGGTCTTTTCCCGCTGTAGGGAGACAATTAATTACGTCTCTACAAGAGCAAAATTTTGCTTCCTTGAATGTAGTTGTATTGCTACGCCAGTCTGATTCAGCGGGTAGGGGCGAGGAAACCCCACCGCTACAGGATTTGGAGGCGCTGCCGATGCTGGGAGTCCCGGATCGGAGTTTCTTGAGTTTTAGCGATCGCCCCGGCTTGATGACGAAGCGGGAAGTGCGGATTCTCGTACTAGGAGAATTGGCGCTACAGCCAGGACAAATTATTTGGGATATTGGGGCAGGTACCGGCTCAGTTTCGATTGAAATTGCCCGTTTATTCCCCACTTCTCGCGTGTATGCGATTGAGAAAACCTCTGCTGGCACCACGTTAATTCAGCAGAACTGCGATCGCTTCCAGGTAGAAAATGTGATTTCCATTCATGGCAGCGCCCCAGAAGCTTTGTACAATCTCCCCGCACCCAACCGCATCTTTATTGGCGGTAGCGGCGGCAATTTAACTGAAATTCTCGATACCTGCCATTCCCATTTAACCGCTTCAGGGCGCTTGGTACTAGCACTCGCCACCCTGGAACATCTGAATCAGGCTTTGGGTTGGTTATCGCGTCAGCAATGGGATTATCAGTTGTTGCAAGTGCAGCTATCGCGTTCTGTGCCGGTAGGACCGCTGACTCGGTTTTCTCCGCTCAATCCCGTCACGATTCTGGCAGCAAATCGCTCATCTTAAAGATAAAGTTGCCAGATTAAAATCCCAGTTCCCAGTAGACAAAGAATTCCCGCCGCACCCGCGAGAGGCTTTTCTCCCAAACCAGTCACCCACGCGGGAACAATGCCGGTATAGCAAATCACTCTCGTAGTATCCAGACTGGCGATCGCCCAAATCCATCCGGCGTGAAGTCCCCACGCCAAGCCTAGATTCCCATCATCACAGACACGAGCCAGCACTAATACCATCCCCATCAGCCATAATCCTGGCAGCTGAGGCAATGTTTCCTGCTGTTCCCAAACCAAATGAAGCAGCGCAAAAATTAAGCTAGAAACTGCCGCCGCCACCCAAGCTGAATAATCTTGCTGGAGTTCAGTAAGCAGAAATCCCCGAAAAATTAACTCTTCAATTCCACTAATCAATAATCCCAATAACAATGTCGGTAGTAAGATAGATCCGACTACCGACCCAAGATTTTGCGGCGGGTTCTGTGTATCTGCAATGAAGCGATTCTCTTCAGGTTGCCACTCGATCCAGCCCAAGGCTTTTTGAATGCCAAACACCACTAGCAGACTTAGCACCCCTAAAGCGAAGCCTTGTCCTAGTGAAATTAATATTGAAGCTTCCCAGTCCAACCCATAATCTGAAAAAAAAGCCCCCTCCACCCAAGCGGCACCCCACACAATCACAGGGGCAATTAAATAGAGCGAAGCTAATAAAGGTAGCTTTTGCTCTACAGCCAATGGGTTAGGGGGTCGCCATTTCAGCACGGCTGCCAAAGGAATCGCAACTGGCAACCAAAGAACTAGCCAGACCATGAAAAAAGCGATCGCTTTCAACACAGCAGGAGTTTGTGCAAGTGATGCCAGCCACCAATCGGCTCGATCAAAAATAGGCATTCTTAAAGACAGCTTTCATTGGCCCCAGCGTAACACCTCAAGTTTGTGAAAAAACTGTCTTATGTACCGCTGGGGGTAAGCATGAACCCCCGCAGCTTTTATGTCCAGTCCACAAAAGATGTATCCGCTTTCCCTAAGATGCTCCCTGGAAAGGAGAGGCAGTTGATTCTTTCAAATTGCCTGATGAATTTGTTAGAAGCAACGCCATATCAGAAAGCATTACCGCCTATGATGCAGTCGCCACCTCACTTTTGGTTTCATCACTGGTATCGTCGGCTGTCTTACTTTTATCGCCATCCACCTGAATTAGGTGAATATGCTTGTAACCCAGCTTAATTTCAAACTCATCACCAGACTTTAATCCCATTGCCTCAGTGTAAGTTGCACCAATAACAATTTGACCATTTTTGTGTACGCTTACACGATAGGTTGGCTCTCGACCCCGACCATCTTTTGTTCCTTCTGGATCGAGGGGAACACCTTTAGCGCCTAAAACTGCGTCATAAAAGTCTGTTAAGTTGACGCGCGTCTGGCTGTTCTTTGTCACGGTGTAATAGCCACAGCGTTTTGCTGTTTCTCGCCGTGGTAAGTGTGAAAGCTCTTTTACTTTTTGAAGCAGTGCTTTCCCTGTCAATGGAGCTGTTGCGGTTTCACTCATCGCTATATGCAAAATACACTTCAATCTACAGTATAGTAAAGAGAGTCTTATGCCAATATTTGGCTGACTAAAAAAAATATATCGTTAAATCACTCAACTTTGACAAGGATATTTACAAGGGTCGCCCTTAAATTCTTGGATTTCAGCAAAATTGCGTAATTCGGTAAAAGTTGAGGTTCTTACTACCAGATAGCAGACCGTTAAAGGAGCGATTAGAGAGTAGAGACTAGAGATTGTGTAAAGTTTAAAGTATAAAGTGTAAAGTATCTGCTTCTAAAAATCTATCTTTTGGAGGGTAAGGCAGGAGATATCTCTGTTTTGTCCTTCTAGCCTTGGGCATCCAAAAATCAGCCATACTCCCAAGTCAAGTCATTTCAAACAAAGCTGGGTTTGTCTACAGATCCCCAATTCAGCTTTAGACTAGAAGTTAAGAGAATGAAGAGCTTTAAAGCATGCAAGTCCTTTTTAAGGTCATCCGGCAGGAGCAAAATTACTCCCCTGTAGTGCAGACTTACACGCTGGATGTCGATCCTGGCAACACGATTCTGGATTGCCTAAATCTTATTAAGTGGGAGCAGGATGGAAGTTTAGCTTTTCGCAAGAATTGTCGCAACACAATTTGCGGCAGTTGTGGAATGCGAATCAACGGTCGTTCCGCTTTGGCTTGTAAGGAAAATGTCGGCAGTGAAGTACAAAGGCTGCAACAGATAGCAGCGAGTGCCAGCCCTTCAGATCCCCGGCAAAAATTCTTAGATGCTATCCCAGAAATTACTATCGCACCAATGGGCAATATGCCGGTCATTAAAGATTTGGTGGTGGATATGCGGAGTTTTTGGGATCATCTTGAAGCAGTTGAACCCTATGTGAGTACGGGTGCAAGTGGCGTACCGGAACGAGAGTTTTTGCAAACACCCGAAGAACGCGATCGCCTTAATCAAACAGGCAATTGTATACTGTGCGGTGCCTGCTATTCTGAATGCAACGCCCGTGAGGTCAATTCGGATTTTGTGGGTCCCCACGCCCTTGCAAAGGCTTATCGAATGGTAGCGGATTCTCGTGACGCCGACATAGAATCCCGTTTGGAAAATTACAACGAAGGAACCAAGGGCGTCTGGGGTTGCACCCGCTGTTTTATGTGCAATACGGTTTGTCCGATGGATGTGGCACCAATGGATCAAATCGGCAAAATTAAACAGCAAATTCTCGACCGTAAGGACGATCAAGCCAGTCGCTCAATCCGTCACCGGAAAGTATTAATTGATCTGGTGAAGGAAGGAGGTTGGATTGATGAACGTCGGTTTGGTTTGCAAGTAGTGGGGAATTCTTTTCGAGACATCAAGGGGATGATTAGCCTAGGACCACTCGGATTCAGAATGCTGGTTCGGGGTAAGTTTCCTTTGGGGTTTGAGCCGTCTGCTGGGGCTGAGGTAGTGCGATCGCTGATTGAATCTGTCCAAAGCCTTGAATCTTAACTCATATTGAATCACGATTGAAGTAAAAGCAATGAATCCTGAAACAACTTCTTCCCCAGAACAATCACCCACAGAAACACCCGCAGAAAATTATAATCAACCAGAACCTGCTTTTGGCTGGACACCCTACGCCGAGCAAATCAACGGACGATTTGCGATGGTGGGGTTTGTGGCTTTATTAGTGCTAGAATTTTTCACCCATCAGGATTTTTTTACCTGGCTGGGTTGGCGCTAATTCGCACACAGAAGCGTGGAATTGTTAACCTTCAATTCCATGCGTAGGAGCTTTTTCTGTGCCATGCCCCTACTCTGCATCCAGATTCTCGTTTTTAGGCTGATCCTGAGAACGAGAATCTGGAGGCGCTACCTTGATATCTACCCTAATTGACTAGCTAAACCTGAACCGGAGTGGTAAACCGGATTTTAAGATAGTCATCCTCCATCTTTGCTCCATCTGGTTGCAGCGCTGCCAATGCTTGTGGTAACACCAAATTGCGGCGGTGATTGCCTATCGTAATATTTAATTCATCGCCGGTTTTACTCAGTTGGATATTATCTTTGGCAATACCGGGCAAGTAAAGTTCTAAGCTGTACTGATTTTGGTCTTGCACAACTCTCAGAGTTGTTTCCTTGTAATATATCTGAGTCGGATCTTCATCTTTATAGAGCGTTTCCTTTAGCCGTTCTAAGGCATCCAACCCACACATTTCTTCTGAGTAAAGCGGAACTTCCTTGACTGGTAAGGGATGGAAGTTTGCGTGAATTTCCTGCCGATATTGCTGCTGGCTTTCTTTCCAACGTTGAAAGAAAGGGTCGGTCACTTGGTCGGGAATAATCCGATTTGCCACCACTAAATCCGTAGCAACGTTGTATAAACTTAAATAAGCATGAGCGCGGAGAGACTCTTTAATCACCATTTTTTCGGGATTGGTGACGAGGCGCACCGAAGTTTGGGTATTGTCAGTTAATACTTTTTCTAGAGCTTCAATCTGCTCGTAGAATTCATAGGGAGCGTCCATTACCTCTTTATCGGGCAAGGAAAAACCGGCAATCGGTCTGAAGATCGGTTCAACTAGAGGTCTGAGCGCCGCTGATATGCCCTGTAACGGCTTGTAAAAACGTCTCATATACCAGCCGCCGACTTCCGGTAAGCTGAGCAATCTGAGCGCCGTGCCCGTGGGAGCTGAATCAATAATTAAAACGTCAAACTCGCCTTCATCGTAGTGGCGCTTCATGCGTACCAGACCGAAAATCTCATCCATGCCTGGTAAAATTGCCAATTCTTCCGCTTGCACGCCTTCCAAGCCTCTTGCCTGCAAAACTTGGGTAATGTAACGCTTGACTGCGCCCCAGTTGTCTTCCAATTCCATCAGAGCGTCTAATTCAGCACCCCACAAGTTTGGGCGAACCAGTCGCGGAACGTGCCCCAGTTCTAAGTCAAAACTGTCGGCGAGAGAGTGAGCGGGATCGGTACTTAAAACGAGGGTTTTATAACCGAGTTCGGCACACCGCAAGCCAGTAGCGGCGGCTACAGAAGTTTTGCCAACGCCACCCTTGCCGGTCATCAAAATTACGCGCATGAATGCTTTTTTCCTATCTGAGAATTGTTTACGTTACTTATTATTTTTTCCCTGTTTTAAGGGTAACAAATGTTGTTTCAACACATCGAAACGCGAACATTTCCAGTAATCGATATGGGAAGCAATCATTCCATCAGTGTTGAGTCGTAACTCGCTCCAGCCGGGGATGGCGATGCGAGGTTTCCACGGCAGAGGGGTATTCCAGCTCAAAGTCCACTCAAGTTGAATTGTGTCTCCCGATTGGCGAATGTCATGTAAATCCATCTTGACGTTCATAAACCAGGTTTTGATAAAGCCAATCATGAGTTTGTAACGCTCAAGACCTTGAAACTTGTTCAGCGGATCTTTGAAAAAGACATCTTCTGCATAGATGCTGTAGGTTTGGTTTTCTGGAAATCTTTGGTAGTCGTCTTTGAGGATTTGAATGATGTCCATGAGACTTACGGGATTGACAACAAGCTACGGTTCGATTTCAGGCCAAAGGCGTTCTAACTGACGCCGCCATGCCGCCAGCACCTCCTCACGAGCCTCTGGAGGCAGATCCAGCTCGCCCATGAGACCTTCTTCGTAGAACCGATCGAGGGTTTGGAGTGTGGCTGTGAGGGATTGTCCTTGCTGTTTGGCAGCCAGGATAATTTGACTAATTCGACTTTCAACGAGCTGATTAAAGCAGTCCGATAAACCTGTCTGATGCAGAGAAATGAGTCGCGCGATCGCTCCTGAAAAATCCTCTACATTTAGAGTCTCAAGGTTGTGCTGAAATACACCCCATAGCACCCCTTGATTCAGGGCGTAACGAGTCTCCTGAGTGTCATCAAAGTTGGCTTCTAGCAGCTGTTCGACAAACGGTTGCGCTTCTTGAGCGGGTGCAATAGGTAAGAGAAGTCGCAGCCAAGAACCGTCATCGGAAAGCAGCACCAACAGACGCATCTGAGTCGTTTCTACTTGCCACAAGCCGGGTGCGGTCGCTTCAATCGCTGTGGCAGCAAATAGTTCTGTAAGGGTTTTGGTAATGTCTTCAGGTTTCATAATTTTCAAATAATAAACCCCCGACCTGAGCCGGGGGAAACTTCAAAAGACAGAAGATTGAGGAAAGGAGGAATTCATTGATTCCTCATCCTTTATCTTTTCAAGAGAGCCATTCCTCGACAGCTTCTTCTTTGGTGTTGGTATTGCGCGATGGAGTTTCGCGGTTAAACTTCATGTGAATTGAGCGGGTTTGCTCGCCATCAGTCGCCACCGCCATAATCGGGTAGTCAATCAGACCATCCTGGAAGGACATCTGGAAGCGGAAGGTGCCATCTGGATTCAGCTTGATGGGACGACCGCCAATTGTGACCGTAGCATCTGGCTCGGTGGCACCGTAAACAATCAGTTCAGCATCAGCAACCAACCAGAACTGGCGAGGACGCATCGGGACGGCGGAAGCCGAGAAGCCAGCTCCGGACATTCCCACACCAGACATGGTGAGACCAGATACGGTGGGAACTGCCCACATCCCAACGCCAGAGGGGAAGACGTAGGAACTAAGAGCTTGTTCGGCAAGGGACACTGACTGCATAGAACCGGGTACGTGCTGCATGGAGCCATACAGGGAACCGGCTACCCGTTGAGCTTCGACGGTCTGAGCCATGCCGAAGATTTCGTCGTAAATGGGGTTGCCACCTGCTACTACACTACCGTAGCTAGCCACTGCCATTTTCTTGGCAGGCGGAACCAGTTCTAGGAAAGTCTTGTCGCGCAGGTCTTCTTCCCAAGAAACGGTGATGAATTGGTCTTCAATCCAATCTGAGGGATAGACGGGAGGAACGCGGACGGGAGCGGAACGAGCTAAGACGAGCCAGCGACCATCGGCACAGCGGTAGCCGATATCTACAGCATAGTCGCGATCGCTCACGGGCATCGGCAAATACCATTCCCGCGCTAGCTCATCGCAAGGATATTCCTGAATGCTGTGAGGGCTTTGATATTCTAGATTAACGTCGGTGACATCGTAGAGCCGCAGCGCCAGTTGTTGTCCCCCCTGACGGCGCAACTCTTCTTTATGATCGTTGGGGATATCCCAGTAGGTGTATGCCCATTGTGGATCGCGGGGCATGAGGACAACGCGGCTTTCACCGTAGCCACCAGGAAGATCCCCTAGACCTTCGTCTACGGATGCCAGGGTTCCACCTGTACGATCTTCCTGACCCAGTTCAAATTTTGCTGCTTCCACTTCTTCTTGCGCCTCCACTATGCGAGTTGAACCGAGAGAAATCTTGGTGCGTTGGACTTCTTTAATTGCTGTTAGCAGTTGCTCTTTACGCATTCTGCTGTATCGAGAGATGCTGCATTCACTGGCAACTTTACGGAGTTGCCTCAATGTCATCTCTTCCAATGGTGGGCGTTCTTTTGCCATAACAGATAGTCTCCGATAGTTTGGGCGGCAGTTAGATTACTTCTCTAGAGACTGACTAGCAAAGCAGCACAAAATGCTATTTCGCATCTCTTCTACTTCGGAAAGCTGTGCAATATCATCCCCTTCCTGAAATCTGTAACGTCTCAATGGTTAGCTCCGGTCTTGAACGAGCTGGTGTCACCCTCGAATGGGGGCTGCTTTGGCGACGCCCAGAAGACTGACTGGCTTTCTTGGTTGGATTGAGAATCTAACTGAGCGCCCAGGATTTGAGAAATGTGCTGATTACAGCATTTCTTTGGGATCGGGGGATCGCTTTGTTAATATTCATGTTGCAGAAAAATGCCGGGTTAGGTCAAGGGGTGTTTCAGCCGATTATAGGTATATCTACGAAGTTATCAGGTGATTGGGGATCGTATTGTCATGATATCCTGACATTTGAGGACGAATTGGGATCGCCCTAATTTGTCAATTTGTTGGAGGCGTTCCCATGCAAATTCACAATGTCAAAAAATCATGACAAAAGAAGCGGCACCCATTCACTTTTTTGGGGCAATATTTAAAATCTCTCCTTGCCCCAATTATCAGAGGCAAAGGGAGATCGGTCTGATTCCTAAGCTCTTCTGGGTTGGGTGTGCTTTCTTCAGAGGCTCAACCTCCTCTAATAGGCAAGAAAGCTTACTAATGAGGCACAAAGGAGAACTCCTGTATTGGCGTTCTAGGATTAACCATATATAAGCAGCCAAAGCGGAATCATCAACAGCAGCAGTCCTATACTCACGACAATACTGCTGGCGGCTAAGTCTGGGTCGAGATCGTACTCCTCTGCCAGGATCAGACTGGCAAAGGCAGTGGGCACACCTGCCATGAGAATCATTGCCAATCGTGCGTCGCCCGATAAACCGACTAAAGTGGCGGCAATGCCCACCAATCCCGGCATCACCACGACTTTTACTAGGGCAGGGAGCAAGGCAACCTGAAAACTCTTCCATCCTTGCAGCTGAGCGAGTCGTATCCCCATCAGCACAAAGGAGCTAGCAATGACAAAATCTACGGAAGCTTGCAGTCCTGATTCCAGGAAAGTAGGCAGTTCAACCGAGCGAGTGAGGTATCCGAGGCTAAATGTCCACAGGGAAGGAACACTCAAGATATCTCGAATTTGAATCCACCAATGATTTCGCTTTGCGGGTCGCCCAAAGTAGCTGGCGATAAAGACGCCGATTCCATAGGTGCCAATGATGTTATTCGTGACGCTGTAGAAGACGGCTAGACTGAAAGCTTGAGTGCTAATCAAAGAAGGAGCGATCGCTAACCCCACAAAACCTGTATTGCCCAGCATGGCAGACAGGATGAAACTACCCTGGCGAGATCGGTCTAAAAAAGGCAGGAGAAAAGAATTTTTACTTTCGCCATTTTCACAACTGAAGCGTTTCCAAACCTGCAAACTTAGCCATGCAAAGGAAAAACCAATCGCTAAAGCTGTCATTGCAATCAGCGGCACCACTCCAGCATTTTCCGATAAGTTAGCTTGACGAGCCAGCGTCAGAATCTGTAGCGGTACCCCAACCCAATATAGGCTGCGACCCAGCAACCTCGGTAAGGAACTGGGGATAAACCTAAATAGTATGATACCGAGTCCCGTCCACAGGATGATGGGCGTATAGGCATGAAATAAGGTTTCGGTCATTCGTTATTAGCCACTGTGCTTAGCCACTGGTCATCAGTCACGGGTCATGGGTTAACAATCGGTCGCCTGATGACGAGCCGACTAATGACTAATGACCAATGACTACCTCAGAACCTTCATGTCCTGGATCAGCCACTGACCATCTTTGCGTACCAGGTCATAGCGCACGCGCAGGCTTTCATCGTAGGAAGAAGCTTGATTGAGCTTGCCTGCTTTATAGAAATCTGCGGTTTCATTCACCTGTGCATCCACTTTGGCGCGGTCGGGATGGCGATCGCTCGTTTCAACAGATTTTACCTCGACCTTATGCTTGTACTTCCAGTACGAGTTACTGTTCTTTGTGCTTTGAGAACGTTTCTGCCAACGAGACAAAGCGGGATCGGCAAGTATTTGCTGTAATTTTTCAACGGTATGCTCTTCACCCAAGGCATCTGCTTTACTGGCAAGCCAAATCTGAACCAATTGTCGAGCTATTTCTTGGGTTAGAGGGCCAGACGGACTGGTTAATTTACTGCCTGGTTCGGGAATCGGTACCGGAGGCGCAGCTAGCTGTACCATCGGTTGCTCTCCCTCCAAGAGCGGACCTGAGAAACTTCTTTGGAGCCAACCGAAAGTCGCGATCGCTAGCATTACAAAGACTCCCAAACCGAGAATCCCGGCAAGTCCCAGTAAAATGAGCCGCCCGGTTTTTGCCGAGCGCAAGGAAGCCGCAGAACGTTGAAGACGACCGCCTCGACGAGCTGATACATCTCCCCCTGTGGGCGATGCCTTGGGCACAGAATCCGTTCTCCGCAACCGGCTAGCGATCGTTGCCCGTGGTTGTTCATTTGGTTCCTGTGAATTCCCTCGGCGACGCTGACGCTTCGAGGAAGAATCCCCAGCCAAGCCCGGATCGTTGCCCTCTGGTTCTGGAGACCTAGAAATTCGTTCTGCTGCCGGTAAATTCGATCCTCCTGCTGTCTGTGGGCGATCGATTGTCGCGGTCATCGTCGCCGTTCGATAGGCAGCGTCAGGCTGCTGTTCCACCACTTGTTGAAGGCGATCGCGCGACGAACTTTCTTCAGCGTTGCGCGATCCCGTATCGCTCATCCTGCCCCCATTCTCTCCACTGCCGTTATGCGAACTGGAACGAGAAACCACACTCTCCGGTCTGCGAAATCCTGGCGAGTCGCTTGTCCCCCGCGAGGAGGGAGCAGCGGCATAGGATACTTGCTGAGTCGGCAACACCGCCCACTCATTTGTTGCGTCTTCCTCTACTGGCAATTCTTCTAAGTAAGCCTGAACCTGGTCATCGGCAAAGTAATCCTTCAAAGAAGCCCGCACTGATGCCAAATCTCGGAAGTGGGGAAACACTTCTGCTTGCAACCAACGCTCCCCATACAAACACAACCCAGGTAACAAGTCTGGGGCACCCTGAGAATGTTCCCGAATGAAGGCGAGGGGTTCGTACTCCTGGCTGAGTTCCAAGGCGCGACTGGCTTCTTCCGTCTGACCGAGCAGCAAGGCGCACACCGCTTGTTCCAAATGCACATCCTGACGCTTGCCTAAGCGCATCAGCATCTGCTTGGCTTGTCTAATTAGACCGGGCTGTCTTTGGGCAAATCCCCGCCCTAATAAAGCATAAACCGCTAAATAGGTAGCAACCGCCGAGGGACGACGCGCTTCTGCTTCAAAAAGGCTCTGCTGTTCGGTGGAGGTCAAGTAGCTACGCAGTTGCTGAATGAAGCGGAGAAAGTCATCAATGTTCAATCCAGATTGATCGTCTCCGGTGCCATCGATGCCGCCGCGTTCTTGCAGCATTTCTTGCAAATGCTGCAATCCTTTGCGGCGTTCCGTCACTTTGTCTTCACTACTCGCGAGTAATTCCAAAATGCGGTAGGGGCGAAGCTTGTAAAGATCCGCCTGAATTTCCCCCCGCAAGCTGGCAAATATACCTTCTCGCAACAGTAATTCTTGTCCCGTCTCCAGGGAGGTGGCGGCATTTTCATATTGACCTTGCTGCCATTGCTCTCGACCCAGTTCCAGACACGCCAGTGCCAGTGTCAACACAATATCTGGTTGCACTAGCTGAGGGTTCCCCAAACGACCCTTCTCGATACTGGTGCTGGCACGACTGAGGAAGGGACGCCCCAATTTCAGCACCAGTTCGTATTCTCCTAGCTCCTGTAAAATCAGCAATGCCCCAACGAATTGCTCGTCTTGAATTTCGATGCTGGGCGTATAAGGGTCAAGGTCAGCGTCTGCTGTGCCGTTTCCCTCCTGACGAGTTGCCGTTCCTGATTCTGAGTCCAAGTCGTAAGTTTTAGTCAGAAATGTAGCGTCGTAAGCGGAACGCTGTTCTGAATCGCAGAGAATCGCGTAAGCTTCGTCTAGCAGTTGTTTTCGGGCGGCGATCGTGATTTCTGAATACTCGCGTCGAGGAAGTTGCAGAGCGCGATCGCGATACGCTTGCTGCAACTGCTCAGCCGTAGCCTGAATCGGCAGGCCCAGAATCCGGTAGTAATCGAGCGGAATTCTCACAGTCTACTTCCTCAGCCCCAGGCAACTAAATTAATCTGTATCTGTACGAGCGAACATAAACGATAGAATAGGTGCGATAATTATACCCCCTAGCTTCTATAGTAGAAGCTTATCTTGGTACATAAAAACCGCCGTTCAACCAATCACGTCAAGTTTATCCCTAAAATCAATGGTTCAGGAACGCATTTTACCCGTCTTTGACACCGCTCAAACTCAAATCACCAAAGAGGAAGGATTGCTCCTTTACGAGGATATGGTCTTGGGGCGGTCGTTTGAGGACAAGTGCGCCGAGATGTACTACCGGGGCAAAATGTTTGGTTTTGTCCATCTATATAACGGTCAAGAGGCTGTGTCAACTGGCGTCATCCAGGCGATGCGTCCCGGTGAGGATTATGTTTCAAGCACCTACCGCGACCACGTTCATGCTCTGAGTGCTGGCGTTCCCGCAAAAGAGGTGATGGCTGAGTTATTTGGTAAAGCCACTGGTTGTAGCAAAGGACGCGGCGGCTCGATGCATATGTTCTCATCTGAGCATAAACTGCTGGGAGGTTATGCTTTTGTTGCCGAAGGAATTCCTGTTGCTACGGGTGCGGCTTTTGCCAGTAAGTATCGCCGCGAAGCCTTGGGAGATGCCGGTTCCGATCAAGTAACCGCCTGCTTTTTTGGAGATGGTGCTGCGAATAACGGTCAATTTTTTGAATGCTTGAACATGGCGGCGCTCTGGAAACTGCCGATTTTGTATGTTGTGGAAAACAACAAGTGGGCAATTGGCATGGCGCACGAACGGGCAACTTCTGTACCAGAGATTTTCAAGAAAGCCCATGCATTTGGCATGGCAGGTGTTGAGGTTGATGGGATGGACGTGTTAGCAGTACGAGCAGTCGCCCAGGAAGCGATCGCGCGTGCCCGTGCGGGTGAAGGACCAACCTTGATTGAAGCCTTAACCTACCGCTTTCGAGGTCACTCTCTGGCTGACCCCGACGAACTTCGTTCCAAAAATGAGAAGGAATATTGGTTCGCCCGCGATCCAATCAAAAAGTTGGCAGCTCATCTCTTAGAACACAATCTGGCAACTCAGGAAGAACTCAAAGAGATTGACCGGAAAATTCAAAGCGTCATCGACGATGCGGTGAAGTTTGCCGAGGAAAGTCCAGAACCCGATCCCAACGAATTGTACCGCTACATTTTTGCCGAAGATTAACACTTGAGTTAATAACTGTAATTTAAAGTAAGGTGAGCGTTGCTCACCTTACTTTTTTTATAACTTTTGCTTCTACCTGATAGGTAAAACTTATTAAATTGCCTTAATTAATGTAAAAATAAAGTTGGTAAAAAATGTAATTTTAAGCGAATACTGTGAGAACAGATACAATTTTCTATCAACTTTTTCAAACCTTACCTAGCCTTTTATTTGAACTTATCGGAGAGCCACCGACCCAAGCTCAAAACTACGAATTTTCTTCAAAAGAAATTAAAGAACTGTCTCGCACCTTCGATGGTGTATTTTTACCCCCCGAAGCTTCCACAAACCTACCAATCTACTTTGTTGAAGTCCAATTTAAATCAAAATCTGACTTTTACTGGCGCTTTTTTACCGAAATCTTCGTCTACCTTGGTCAATACAAACCAAAGAATGATTGGTATGCGGTGGCGGTATTTGAAAGCCGCACTATAGATCCAGGCTTACCAATGCAGTATCGGAGTTTGGTGACAAGTCAGCAAGTTAAGTTTGTATATCTCGATGAATTTGTGGAAGCAACAGATCCATCGCTTGGCTTAGGGATGGTGCAGCTGGTAGTCGGGGATGAGGAAACAGCAGTTGAACAAACTAATCGACTGCTACAGCAAGCACGACAGGAACTTGAGGATGTTGCCTTCAGGCAGAAAGTTCTAGAATTGGTTGAGACGATATTAATTTATAAGTTTACCAACTTGAGTCGGCAGGAGATAGAAGCGATGTTTGGACTAAGCGATCTAAAGCAGACGAGGTTTTATCAAGAAGCCAAGGAAGAAGGTAAGGAGGAAGGTAAACAGGAAGGTAAACAGGAAGGTAAACAGGAAGGTAAGTTAGAAACAGTGCCTTTGTTATTGCAGTTGGGGTTAAGTGTGGAACAAATATCCGAGAGGTTAGCCTTGGATATTGAGGCGGTGAGACAGGCGGCGCAAGCGTCTGCTGCTGATACCCCACAAGGAGAAAATTCGGGAAATTAGTTTAAGAGCGATCGCAATTCGACGATGAGTAGTAGATAAAGATGCGATCGCTCTTTTGTTACTTGAGGGAGAAGAATGCGCGATCGCTATCTTATCAAGTAGTAAATAAAGAAGCGATCGCTCTTTTGGTACTTGAGGGAGAAGAATGCGATCGCAATTCGACGATGAGTAGTAGATAAAGATGCGATCGCTCTTTCATTACTTGAGAAGAATGCGATCGCGTAACCTGACCGTGCGATAAGCTGTAATGCCAAAGAAAATCCGAGAGCTTAAACAAATGCTTCACAAAGCTGGTTTTACAGAACTCCCAGGTAAGGGAAGCCACACCAACTGGGTGCATCGCTTATATACTGGAAAAATTACGATTTCTGGTAAAGATGGAGCCGACGCTAAACGCTACCAAGAAAAGGAAGTTCAACTGGCAATTACTGAAGTTCAACTGGCAATTGAGGATTTAGATGGGAAGGAACAAGATGACTAAGTTCAAGTACCAAATGGTTATTCAGTGGTCTGAGGAAGATAACTGTTTCTTGGTAGGATTTCCTGATTTTATAGGACAACGTTGGCGGACTCATGGTGATACTTACGAGTCAGCGGTTGCAAATGGAATTGAAGCGTTAGAGTCTTTAATTATTGCTTATGAAGCTGCTGGAGATCCGCTTCCCGAACCAACCGTTTGTCACGCAGCGTAGTAAAATATTGGGTTGGAATGGCAGTTTCGCTCTTGTGATGATCGCTATCTTATCAAGGAGCTTCTAAAGATGCGATCGCTCTTTTGTTACTTGAGGAAGAAGAATGCGATCGCATTGTAACCATCCAAATTACCATTTTTTTGATTTGAGGCTACGATAAAAGAATTAAACGTTTAATCTGAAGCAGACTGTCATGCTACCTTTTAAGAAAAAAATTGTCACAGATGAAGCAATGCGTCCTGTTGCTGTGTTGATTGAGTATGAAGACTGGCAGAGAATTGAGAAAATATTAGAGGCATATCAATTGTCAGAAAAAGACGATGTTAATCTAACCCAGTATGCAGGTATTATTAAATTAACTATAGATCCTTTAGAGTATCAGCAGCAAATTAGGGATGAATGGCATTGACAGAACCTTTAATTTTATTAGACACAAATATAGTTTTGTATTACTTGGGTGGTCGCCTAACAGACCCTTTGCCATCAGGAAAATATTTTATTTCCGTGATTACTGAAATTGAATTACTATCTTATCCTAGTCTCAATCCAGATGAAGAAGTACAAATTCGCACTTTTTTGACTAAAATTATAATTGTTTGTATTGATGAAAATATTAAAGAATTAGCGATTGCATTCCGCAAAAATCACAATCTCAGGTTGCCTGATGCCATTATTACAGCAACAGCACAATTTCTAAATGCAACCTTGTTGACGAATGATGCGAGACTGGTTAAGTTAACAGAAATAAAAACTTGTTCAGTGAGAATTTTGTAATAGAGAGCGATCGCCATTCGACGATGAGTATCCAATAAAGATGCGATCACTCTTTTGGTACTTGAGAAGAGAGCGATCGCCATTCGACGATGAGTAGTAAATAAAGATGCGATCGCTATTTCGTTACTTTGAGAAAGAAGGCGACCGCACTCTAAGTTCCTCATAATGTAGCAGAGCAGTCACACTATTTAAGTGGAAACCTAGTAACACTCAAGTAGATACGGCTCGAACTTCTGTGTAGCCTTTTTGACGTGCAAGATAGACTCTATGCCTACCATCAGTAATTCTGTATGGGTTTCTTGACATATCTAGCGCAATTGGATCTGACTCGCTATTGAGAACCTTCTCAAATGGGTCATACCCGTTCAATAATGTATCTAATCGGCTTTGTTTAAGTTCATTGTAATCAACATTCTCGATATCAGACAGTTTGACTTTGACAAAATTCCAATGTGCCATAAGCGTGTATGCCTTTTGAATATTTCCAAATAAAATAGGGTAGCCCTATCTTAACTTCAGTAATCTAAAATTCTTCTTCACTTTTTGAACCACCCGATCCAAAAAATTGATCTGCCTCAATATTAGACTTAAAGTCTTTACACGCCTCCCTTACTTCGTCTTCAAAAGATGCCAACTTTCCCAATTTACTACCACTACCAACTTTTGCTGTAATACCAGCAACTAAGTCATTCATCGTTATCATGTATTTATTACAGAGCATATAAACTACTTTTCCTTCACCTTCGGGATCGCCTCCAACAAGTCCAGCCCCCATAATTTTTTGCTTACGTGCAACCTTTTCCTCTTCAGGTGTTAAAGTTACCTTGATGTATGTTTCGTAGTAAGCTCCACCAAGTGGTCCTTTCTTTTCTTGACGGTCGGCTGAAAACTTCATATTTGGCTCCGTTGTAATGGTGGAAGTTGCTGTGAGCAGTACAATACTGCTAATAATTTATTTATTTCTTAAAAAACTAATCTTCTAGCTCAGAACTATAAATATCTCCTTCCCTTAATCCTTCAGGGAGCCTAGCTTTTATTAAATTTCCAAGAGGTCGATCAGAAGCATCTATATAAGCTGCTTCAATCAACTTATGTTCCTTTGTTTCAAGATAAGCAAAGTATAAAGCTTGAGTTGGATCGCTAGGACGGTCTTTTTTGTTTTGCAGTATGCCAGCAATAACTTTGTTACCGCTTCCTGAAAGATGAGCTTTCAACCTTCCCCTAATACTTCTTCCAGACCTTCCAATGTAATGGGTATTATAATTGCTGCCAGTTTTGGTCGCGATCGCGTATACACCAGAAGAATTCGAGGCTTCCCATAGCCTAGAGGTGTCAAGTTTCCCTTGACTGTCAAACTTACACTCTATCCAGTTACTCCATGCCATGTACTGACCTCGCTTTGTAGCACTTGTGATTTAGGTTTTACAAGATTATCTTGTGTTTACACGATTATTTTAAGCTAACCAAATTATTCAATAGAGCATTCTTAACAAAAAATATAGGATTTTATTGTTCTTTACACGATTACCTGATATGGCGTTCTCCCTCGGCAAGCGCCTCAAGGCTACCCGTGAATCACTGGGATTGACTCAAGAGCAGGTCATCGAACAGCTAGAGATTGGCTATAACCTGAGCCTGAGCCAACAAGCCTTGTCGTACATTGAAAACGGGAAGCGCAAGGTAGATGCAGAGAGTGAGTTACCCGCATTTGCTGGAGTTTACGGAAAGCCAATTGATTACTTCTACGAAACCCTGGAGTTGCCCACTGCACCGCCAGCCGCACCTATGCTCAGAACTAGGTCTGTTGTCACAGTTGACCTGGAAGCCCTGACCCTGCGGGATAAGCTGGAACTAGCAGCAGAACTGATCCACAACGTCTTGCAAGAAACCTAGTTAAGGGCGGTAAAGATGGAAACTAGGCAAGAGGACATAGCCTTACTTGAGGAAGCAGAGCGTCGTTTACGCTTCTCCTACCAGCACTGCCTGAAATATCTGGTCATTAACCAATAGTTGGGTTGCTTGTTGGCTGTCTACAGGCTTAGAAAATAGGTATCCTTGCCCCGATTCGCATCCTAAATCTCGCAGTTTCTGTAGCTGAGGAAGCGTTTCTATCCCTTCTGCTACAACATCCATACCTCGGCTACGAGCTAGCGTCACAATTGTCTGAACAATTTCGATATCGCTGAAGTCTGGCTCGATGCGGCTCACAAAAGAGCGGTCAATCTTTAACGTATCAATAGGAAATTCATGCAAGCGACTTAAAGAAGAGTAGCCGGTGCCAAAGTCATCAATACATAACTGAATGCCTAGAGCTTTAAGCTGCTTCAACATTTTTTCTTCCCAGGCTACTGTTTCTAGAATGCAACTTTCAGTAATTTCTAGTTTCAAGCAGCCTCTTGATATCCCAGTTCGCTGCAAAATCTCTTCTATTCGATCCACTAGATCCACTTGCTTAAGCTGCACGGCAGAAAGATTCACATTGATCGTCAAAGGAGGTTTTTGAGGAAACTGTTGCTGCCAAATACTCAATTGGCGACAAGCCTCCTGCAAAACCAACCAGCCCAAATCGTTAATTAATCCAGTTTCTTCAGCCACAGGGATGAAGCGATCGGGCAATATCCAGCCCCTAGATGGGTGATGCCAGCGTATCAGTGCTTCAAAGCCGCTCACTTCACCCGTAGAGAGCGAGACAATGGGCTGGTAATAAAGAAAAAATTCTTTTAGCGCGATCGCCCGTCGTAGATCGTTCTCCATTTGCAAGCGTGCCATTGCCAGTGTTTGCATCGCTGGATCGAACACTTCGTAACGCCCTTTTCCTTGGGCTTTAGCATGATACATTGCTACATCCGCATCCCTCAGCACATCTTCTGGTCGCTCATAACCCGTTGTGCTGAGAATAATGCCAATGCTGACTTCAGTGAAGACTTGATAATCGTTAAAATTTAATGGTAGTCTTAATTGCTTTTGGATGCGTTCAGCCACAGCAGTTGCTTCGTTTACATCTTTAATTTCTTCCAGTAAAATGACGAATTCATCTCCTCCAAAACGCGCAACTGTATCTGTGTGTCTTAAAGAAGCTTGTAGTTGGCTAGAGACACTTTTGAGTAATTCATCTCCAACCAAATGTCCAAGGCTATCATTAACCACTTTGAAGCGATCTAGGTCAATAAATAGGACTGCATATAAATAATCTTGACGCTTTAAAGCTAATTCAAGCACAAATTGCAGCCGATTCATGAACCATGCTCGGTTAGGCAGACCCGTCAGCGTGTCATGAAAAGCATCATGCCCTAATTTTTCTTCTCTCTGCAACAGCTGAATTTGCGTTTGTTGAAGGTCATACAGGGCTTGTGTAAGTTCAAATGTGCGCTCTGTTACCCGTTGCTCTAACTCCTGAGAAATCCTCTGCAACGCTGCTTCTGTCTCTCTTCGGGCGTCGATTTCCTGTTTAAGAAGTACATTTTGCTCTGCGAGCGTTTTGCTTAAAGAATATAGTCTCAGGTGAAGCCGGACGCGGGCTAAAACCTCCTCTTGCTGAAAGGGCTTGGTAATATAATCTACTGCCCCTAGAGACAAACCTTTGACTTTATCCACCGAATCGGTAAGAGCAGTCATAAAAATCACAGGAATATCTTTCGTTGCTACTGATGATTTCAAGCGATCGCAAGTTTCAAACCCATCTATTCCCGGCATTATTACATCCAACAATATAAGATCGGGTGAGACTTCTTTTAGCTTCTCGATTGCACTTTCACCATCCTTAGCCACTAAAACTTTAAAGCCAGATTCTTTCAATAAACTGAACAACAGCTTGAGGTTATTGGGGAGATCGTCAACAATCAAAATAAGCTCGTTATTTAAATTATTCATTTCTTACACCTCTAAATAATATCGTTTGACAATATTTAGTATTTCTTTTTCTTCAAATAGTTCCGCTAGTTGCAGCAGTTGATTAGCAAAGAAAAAATATTTTTTATCCAATTGCTTTATTCTAGTCGCTTCCTGTTCAATACCTTCGATATCACCGATTCGAGCAGCATGATAAAGCGTGACAAGTTCTTCGGATGGCGGTGCTACAAATTCGGAATCTTGAAAATTATTAAAATCATCTTGCTGATTGTGATTTTCTAAATTGTCAGCTTCTTCATAAATCCATTCTAATTTTAAGTAAATTTGTAATTTCTCAAATAAATCTTCAAGTATAATTGGTTTTGCAATAAATCCGTTACAGCCAGCTTCCAGACTATTTTGCCGATCCAATTCAAATACACTAGCAGAGGAAGCAATCAAAATTACATTTCTTAATTCTGTTGACTCTCGGAGGCGTCGAGACATTTCAAAGCCATCCATAACTGGCATTAATAAGTCTGTAATAATCAGATCGGGTTTAAATTCAACAGCTTTCTCTAACCCTTCTTTTCCGTTTTCAGCCTGGATTACCTCAAATCCTATTGGCTCTAATAAATTAACTAGAAATGAGCGATTTTCCCATCGGTCATCTACGATCATAATTTTGCGCCTTTCACCTTTAAAGCAAATAATATTTTTTGCTGAAATAACAGAAGGTTTTTCAATAGATTGAGATGTTTTAAGCAAATCTAAGTCTATCCAAAAAATACTACCTTTACCTAAACTACTCTCGACTTTTAGTTCGCCTCCCATCATCTGAATAATTTCCTGACTAATCGATAATCCTAAGCCGGTGCCTTCTGGATGGCGATTTTTATCTCCCACTTGCTCAAATGGCAGAAATATCTTTTTTAACTGCTCTGAAGTCATCCCAACACCAGTATCTTCAATTTGGAAACGAATCTTGGTAAAGGCTAATTGGTTAGACTCCGATCCCTTATCTATTACCCCTATTTGGAAATTTACACTACCCTTATCTGTAAATTTGATAGCATTGCCCAAGAGGTTAATCAAAACTTGTCGGAGTCGTTTATCATCAGCATGAATAGCAGTAGGAAGTTGATTTAAAGCTTGATAAGTAAAAGAAATTTCTTTTTGTTCGGCGCGGATGCGGCAAATTTCTATAACGCCTAAAATAAAAGAAGGAAAATAAAAATCTTTCGGATAGAGTTCCATTTTCCTAGCTTCAATTTTGGAAAAGTCTAAAATATCGTTAATTAATGTCAGTAGGTGGGAGCCACACTGATAAATAATACTGACGCCATCGAGTTGTTTGAAGCTGGCATCTTTATCGCGTTTCAAGATTTGAGCATACCCCAGAATGCCGTTGAGGGGAGTGCGGAGTTCGTGACTCATATTGGCAAGAAATTCACTTTTAGCTCGGTTGGCAATCTCAGCGGCTTCTTTTGCTTCTTTGAGTTCGGCTGTCCTTTCTTCGACTCGGATTTCTAGCTTCTCGTTTGTTTTTTCTAAAGCTATAAAGGATTCTCGCAACTGCTGTGCCATTTGGTTGAAAGAGTGAGCCAGAGTTTCCAGTTCACCCAAGCCTTTGACTTCCACTTTTTGCTCTAATTGACTGCTGGCAAAATTCGCTGTTACAGCCTGCATTGCTAAAGTCTTAGAAGCCTCGCTTAAACGAAGAATGGGACGAGTAATCCAACGAGAGGTGAAGATTCCCAGAAGGGTAGCTAGTATCAATGCCCCCAGACACAGCAGGATAGTAGTACGAGTGTTGGCATTGATTTGCTCCATGAAGTCGGCTTCTGGAACAACCACCACAATTAGCCAATCCAGACCTCGACCATCTTGGAAGGGCATAACTTGCACGAATTCTCGCTGACCATTCAGCTTAAAGTCAAATTGCTGGTTGCTGCTAATTTTGTTAAGGTTGCCGAAGCGTTTTGTTAAATGTTGTGCTGTAAAGCGAATCAAGGGTACAGAACTTTCAATTGCGTTAAGCCGTTTCGCTTCTTTGCCATCCGAGCTGTTTAGAAATGGCTTCTCGGAGGTAGAAGAAGCTACTATCAGTCCAGAGCGTTCTATTATGAATGTCTTTCCTGTCCGACCGATTTTTAAAGTTTGCAGGAAACTACTGATTTTTGACAGAAATAAATCGGTAACTACAACTCCCCGGAAAGTGCCTGTTTTGTCGTATACGGGCTTGCTTGCGGAGATTCCTAGGCTCGGTTGAATATAATATTGGTAAATTTTATTCCAATGGGGTTTGTTTGCAACCCGTGCGGCTTTATACCAAGGTCTGTTTCGAGGGTCGTAGTTTGGGTGGGTTTCCTTGAGCTGAGTCGGCTTGCCTTCGCTATCTACGGTAACGATTGTATTGACGAAGTTAGTAGATTTATCAGTAATTTCAATAACTGTGGAACCATCATCCTTATATCCAGCACCGGCATATTCTTTTTTCTCTCCTCCGAAGCTAATGTAATTTACTGTGGGAAATTGCTTAAGCTGCCAAAAGAAGTAGCTTCTCATAGGACTCATGTCGTTTGGATTCCACATTTGGAAGCGACGAATGGCATCGACACTGATGGCATTGACGATATGAGGTGTTTCTAAGTAGGTATCTAGGTGCTGTTTGATACGGGCAGTAATTTCACTCCGTAGTTGGGTGGTGACATCGTTGACGGCTTTTTGCCCGTTGCGTAGCGAGAGCCACCCCGTTAGACCCACAGCGGTAAAGATTTGGAAGACAAATGGCACTACTAAGACGAGGCGTAGCGGGATTTTTCGCTTATTTTTTGAAATTTGGCGATCGCTTGTTACTCGCGTCATAGTAAATTCGTTTTAATGCCTATATAGTTTTGATACCAACAGCCGTTCGCCTTTAGGTAATACAAGGCAAGAAATAAAAAAACTTTCTATTTCCTTATCTTGTACGTTAGCTGGGTTGATTGCGTAGCTATTCAACCAAACTTAATCTTAGGAAATTTATAGGTTGTAACCAAAGATACAGCAGAATGGAAGAAAATACTGACTTGTAGGGTGGTTTAGAACTTTTTTATTATTTCTAATTTATTGGGATGGAACTGGCAATTTATCTTCGCTAATTATATTTACTCAAAAATAATATCAATGATTACCGTTTTATTTACACGTTAAGAGCCAAGATTTTTCATAAAATACAAGTCAAAAGATAAGATAATTTGATGAACAAAAAAACTTTATTAGAGAGTATTATTATCAGTTTTTTATTTTAAAAATCCTATTATAAACATTAATTATTTCGGCAAGTTAAAGATAGTTAATTCAAAAATTCACGATCGCTGCTGAAGCAAGTTTTCAGAGAAGGCGATCGCGTCTTTCCATCTGCCAGAATTGGCGAGTCACTTGAGCAATGTCAAACTCTAGGCGTGACGGCATCAGCGCGGGAATTTCGGGAATAAAATAAATAGGTGAGAAATCAGCTGCTGCAACCCGAAACAGGACAATCATAGATAAAATGAACTCCTGTGCCGTTCGTGCAAGGGTTCTATGTCTACAAGTTCATCCGCCCCGTTTACCCCTGAAGAAATTGCTGCTGAAGGTCTAAAGCCAGAAGAATACGTAGAAATTGTCCAACGGCTAGGGCGTCATCCTAATAAAGCTGAGTTGGGAATGTTTGGCGTCATGTGGTCGGAGCATTGCTGCTATAAGAACTCACGACCATTGCTGAAGCAGTTTCCGACACAGGGCGATCGCATTCTCGTCGGGCCAGGAGAAAATGCTGGTGTTGTAGACTTGGGCGACGGACTGCAACTAGCATTTAAAATTGAATCTCACAATCACCCCTCAGCTGTCGAACCATTTCAAGGAGCTGCGACGGGAGTAGGCGGTATTCTCCGGGATATCTTTACAATGGGTGCGCGTCCCATCGCCTTGTTAAACTCCCTCCGCTTTGGTTCTCTGGAAGATGCCAAGACGCGGCGATTGTTCAGTGGCGTGGTATCGGGAATCTCACATTATGGTAATTGTGTGGGAGTACCCACAGTGGGCGGTGAGGTCTATTTTGATCCAGCTTATTCGGAGAATCCCTTAGTAAATGTAATGGCACTGGGATTGATGGAAACTCCGGAAATTGTCACATCTGGAGCAGTAGGGATTGGCAATCCAGTGCTGTATGTGGGTTCTACGACTGGGCGAGATGGCATGGGCGGGGCGAGTTTTGCCAGTGCGGAACTCAGCGATCAGTCGATGGATGACCGTCCAGCGGTACAAGTTGGCGACCCTTTTTTAGAAAAATCCCTCATTGAAGCTTGCCTAGAAGCGTTTAAAACTGGTGCAGTGGTAGCAGCACAGGATATGGGCGCAGCTGGCATTACCTGTTCCACGTCAGAAATGGCGGCTAAAGGCGGCGTCGGGATTGAACTGGATTTAGACAAAATTCCAGTGCGGGAAACGGGGATGGTGCCTTATGAATATTTACTATCTGAATCTCAGGAACGGATGCTGTTTGTTGCTTACAAGGGGCGCGAACAGGAGTTGATTGATATTTTCCACCGCTGGGGTTTGCACGCTGTCGTTGCAGGCACAGTTATTGAAGAGCCGATTGTACGGATTCTGTTCCAAGGCGGCGTGGCGGCAGAAATTCCAGCAACGGCTTTGGCGGATAATACGCCAATTTATCACCGGGAATTGTTGACCCAAGCGCCAGAGTATGCGCGTCTAGCTTGGGAGTGGACAAGCGATCGCCTTCCAAGTTTTACCAGCGCTGGCATTGAAATTCAAGATCGTTCTCTCACCTGGAATGAGATTCTCTTGACTTTATTAGATACTCCCACAATTGCCTCTAAGCGTTGGGTTTATCGTCAGTACGACCATCAGGTGCAAAACAATACTGTCATTGTTCCAGGTGGCGCAGATGCAGCAGTAGTGAGGGTGCGTCCGCTGGAACCCTCCCCAAATCACCCGGTTAACGAGGGGAACAATAAGGGGGTTGCTGCCACAGTCGATTGCAATGCTCGCTACGTCTATCTTGACCCCTATGAGGGAGCCAAGGCAGTCGTCGCAGAAGCGGCTCGTAATCTCAGTTGTGTGGGAGCCGAACCTCTAGCGGTAACGGATAACCTAAATTTCGGGAGTCCAGAAAAGCCGGTGGGTTACTGGCAACTGGCAAATGCTTGTCGGGGAATCGCGGAAGCCTGCCGGGAATTGGGAACGCCTGTGACTGGCGGCAACGTGTCTCTCTACAACGAAACAGTGGACGCCGACGGGAATCCCCAGCCAATTTATCCGACGCCCGTGGTGGGGATGGTGGGGTTAATTCCTGACATTACGCGAGTTTGCAGCCAAGCTTGGCAAGCTGAGGGAGATTTAATTTATTTACTGGGACGACGGTTGGATTCACCAGAGGGAGTCACGTTAGGTGCCTCCGAGTATTTGTCAGCAATTCATGGCATTGTCGCCGGTAAACCGCCCATCGTAGATTTTGATTTGGAACGTCGGGTACAAGCTGCTTGTCGGGAAGGAATTCGTCAAGGCTGGATTCGCTCAGCTCACGATTGTGCTGAGGGAGGAGTAGCGATCGCTCTCTCGGAAGCTTGCATCACTAGCAACTTAGGAGCCGAAATTTACTTGGAACTTCCCCCAAAACCCTCTTTACGTTGGGATTCCATCTTTTTTGGCGAGGGAGGAGCGCGAATTTTAGTTTCTGTAGTGCAAGAACACCAAGCAATTTGGGAATCCTATTTAAAGGAGCAACTGGAGGATTGCTGGGAAAAAATGGGTCGCGTCGGAAAACCGGACAGCGAGTTACGGGTTTTTACGGCTCAAAGCCAAGCTTTAATTGACGTTAGCATAAAGAAAATGGGCGACGCTTATCACTATGCTATCCAACGCCGTTTAACCATTTAGCCAATCTCCCCCAATTTCCTTCCCTAAATCGCTCACCCAGACAGACCCTAAATTCCTGGTCTATGTCTTCGGTTAGCGACATTAATGCTTTGTTATGAGATTATTAAGAATTACTAAGCCCAGTTAGTTTTCTCTGCCTCAATAAGTAGGAGCCAAGTTCGCACATGATTCCCAACCATCCCTTTGCTAGTGATGAGTCTTCAGATGAGTCTAACAACTTGAATGTCCAGCGACCTGATAAGCCAGAGGAAGCTTGTGGCGTTTTTGGCGTTTATGCACCAGGTGAAGATGTGGCAAAACTGACCTATTTTGGTTTGTATGCCTTACAGCACCGGGGTCAGGAATCTGCTGGTATTGCCACTTTTGAAGGCAAGCAGGTTCATCTACACAAAGAGATGGGCTTGGTTTCCCAAGTCTTCAATGAATCCATCTTGAACCAGCTACCAGGTGACATGGCAGTTGGTCATACCCGTTACTCCACGACGGGTTCCAGCCGCGTTGTCAATGCTCAGCCAGCACTTGTTGAGACTCGGTTGGGAACCCTTGCGCTTACACACAATGGTAATTTAGTCAATACTGGGAAACTGCGGGAAGAGTTGCTGCGACGCGACTGTAACCTAATCACTACGACGGATTCTGAGATGATTGCCTTTGCGATCGCCGAAGAAATTAACGCAGGCAAAGACTGGTTAGAAGGAGCTATCCGAGCCTTTCGGCAATGCGAAGGAGCCTTTAGTCTGGCAATTGGAACACCAGACGGCTTGATGGGTGCCCGCGACCCCAATGGCATTCGTCCCTTAGTGATTGGCACTTTAAACACTAACCCCCAGCGCTATGTCCTCGCATCAGAAACTTGTGGCTTAGATATTATTGGTGCTGAGTACCTGCGGGATGTTGAACCGGGCGAGTTAGTTTGGATTACCGAAGAAGGTATGGCTTCCTTCTTCTGGGCAGAACAACCCAAACGGAAACTATGCATCTTTGAAATGATTTACTTTGCTCGTCCGGATAGCGTCATGCATGACGAGAGTCTCTATAGCTACCGGCTGCGCTTAGGACGGCAACTCGCCCACGAATCTCCAGCGGATGCCGATGTAGTTATTGGTGTACCCGATTCCGGCATTCCCGCCGCAATTGGGTTTTCCCAAGCATCCAGCATTCCTTACGCCGAGGGATTGATTAAAAATCGCTATGTCGGTCGCACTTTCATCCAGCCGACTCAGACAATGCGAGAGTCTGGCATCAAGATGAAACTCAATCCTCTTAAAGATGTGCTGACTGGGAAACGAGTGATCATTGTTGATGACTCCATCGTGCGAGGAACGACCAGCCGCAAACTTGTCAAAGCCCTCCGAGATGCCGGTGCCACCGAGGTTCATATGCGAATTTCCTCTCCGCCGGTAACTCATCCCTGCTTTTATGGCATTGACACTGACAGCCAGGATCAGTTGATTGCGGCAACAAACTCAGTCGAAGAAATTGCCGAGCAAATTGGTGTAGACTCGCTAGCTTATCTCAGTCGCGATGGAATGTTGAAAACTACCGGCGAAGACCCTAACAATTTTTGTTCTGCTTGCTTTACTGGCGACTACCCCATCCCAGTTCCAGAGCAAGTTAAGCGTTCTAAGCTGATGTTGGAAAAAGCAGCTAGCTGTTAACTTTTTGTCAGTGGTTAAATGAATTTGAAAAACTTACACGGGAAAGATGTCTAGACATCTTTCCCGTGTAATACTATTTCACTTTATGTCTGCAACAGCTCTGTCTATTTCCCCTTTTTTTAAGGGGGTTAGGGGATAGTATCGCTCTTATGTTACTCTGAGAAGCGAAAAATAGGGCATTCAAAAGACTGAATTGTATAAGGAAAGAAAATTAGGGGTTAGATTTACCAGAATTTTTCCAATTCTAATTGATTAGGCGATCCCACATTTGTGACAACCCAAAATTGTAGGAATTATTAAGGGATTTATTTGTTATAAACATAAAGCTAAATGATATAGCAGTCCTAAATGATTCGTGAAGGCAAGATCCTAGGGCAACTCTTACGAAGTCGGGGAGCTGAACCGCTGGCATCTCACAACTAAAATAGGATTGCTATATTAAAGTATTTAAATCCTCAATAAAATAAGAAATAGAAGCAAATTTGCAGTTCATAGCAACTTGTACTATTTTATACCTATACCTATAGACTGAAAATAATTTAACTTTAGATAACCCTTTAGGTGGACGAACCAAAAAATTAAGAAAGCTACTCTTAACCGATGAGATTTAACTAAGAAACTCCATGACTCTTGGGTAAAACGGAAGGATAAAAATGTCTCTGGCTTTACTCAGTCTCAGTTCGATTTCTAAGTGAAGCCTCTCAACTTTGAATTGAGCTAACAGAGCCGAGTCTGACAAAATAAAACACTGAATTAACCAAGAAACTGAAACTCTTTTCGCTAAAAAACAAGGAGATACTGATGAACGCACACTCGTCAAAAAACTCAATTAAAAAGCTGATTAGTCTGATGGGAGTTGTTAGCGCTAGTGTTTTTATGAATTTTCCCGCCTGGGCACAAATTAACTCTAGTAGTAGTGACTCTAATCAATTTTTCAGTAATGCCACTGGCTCGATTGTAAACAGCCAAAAAGTATACGCTCAGATGCCGTCAGTAAATGAGCAGTCTCCCACAGATGGAACGACTACTCCATCGTCTCCTACAGATGGAATGACTACTCCATCGTCTCCTACAGATGGAATGACTACTCCATCGTCTCCTACAGATGGAATGACTACCCCATCGTCTCCTATGGAAAGAAACACTACCCCATCGTCTCCTAGTACAGGTAGCAATAGTCAGTCGTCTTCTGCTGAAATGATCAGGGCTGCCAAAGGAACTTGGCTATGTTTAAATAATCCTAATCCGGGGTGTAGTAACTAACTCCAAAATTCTCTAGTATTAAGAGAAACAGCAAAGTTCCAATTGCTTACCATAATTGGAACTTTGCTGTTTGACTTTGCTATGCAAATTTGTAACTTCTTGCTAAGTAGAACAACTGAATTAAACCCTGTCATTTTGTAGGTTGGGCGATTGGTACTCAACCCAACATTGACAAGGGTTTGATGAGTTTCGCTCCTACCCATCCTACAAAATATATTAAGTCCGTCTACTTAATTCCCCGGATTCACAGGCTGCATTGGCCCCAAGTAGTTTGTCAAATAGGGTGAAAAAACTTCATAAATCAGCGTCAGGGGACGCCCATGATGCCAAAATAGGTAATGACGCCCCCAGAATGGTCCTGTTTGTCCAAAAGCAGATTCTAAAGCATCTGACTGACCATAGTAAATTCCCTGGACATCCCGATACAACTCGGTACGCAGGCGAGCCAAACTTGCCCAAATTGGCAAAGAACGGTTTTGTAAATACTCATCTACATGGCTGGCTTCCCACCAGGAAGTCGCGTAAGCCAGCCGCTGACCGGAGGTGGTACGCAGCCATACCTGTCGTCGCAACCTGGGTCCCGGTACAGCCTGGATTTGATTGGGTGCCGCATCAGCATCCATGCCAACAGGCGACATATCAATTACATCTACTTCGGTTGGTTCACCCGTCAAAAGCTGTAGATGACGGGTAGGGGAGCCATCTCCCAGTAAAAGCATCTGCCATGCTGGTGCTAGTTGTGTGTGAGGCAGTCCTTGCTGCACCACTTCTTCGCCTCCCTGCCAAAGCGGACTGAGAGCATACCAAGCTCTTGGTAGGGTAATGCTGTTTGTAGGTATAACAGTTGAAGTCAACGCTCTTTACAAAACTTCATTTTCTTATATAAAATCATAAACAATTTCTTGCCGGAAACCTATTCCAGCAAAAAAATTGAGTGGTGAGTTAAGTTTTTGTGCCATTTCAGAAATCAGGGCGTACTACGCACTGATGCGCTTACAGCACTGAGAACTGAGAAAATAAGAGAAAATAATGCGGATGGCGAGACTCGAACTCGCAAGGCAAAGCCACACGCCCCTCAAACGTGCGCGTATACCAATTCCGCCACATCCGCTTGCAGATATACCTATCGTAGCATCTTTTGGGCAATTTCGTTCTTTTTTGAAGAAACAAGACTTTTAATCAGCATCGACAACTGTGCCGATACGAGGTGATGCGATCTATATACTGTACTGATACTGAAGGCAACATCCTGAAATAATAATGATTGTTCCTTGCGCTACCCCATTTCTCTAAAAACTAGAAGATGCGTTTTTCAAAGATTTTAATTGCTAACCGAGGGGAAATTGCTCTCCGCATTCTCCGTACCTGTGAAGAAATGGGGATTGCGACTGTTGCAGTTCACTCGACGATCGATCGACACGCCCTTCATGTGCAACTGGCTGACGAAGCCGTTTGCATTGGTGAACCCCCCAGTATCAAAAGTTATCTGAATATTCCCAATATTATTGCGGCAGCTTTGACGCGCAACGCGATCGCTATTCATCCGGGCTATGGTTTTTTGGCAGAAAATGCCAGATTTGCGGAAATCTGCGCGGCTCACCAGATTTCTTTCATTGGTCCGACGCCGGAAGCGATTCGGGCAATGGGGGACAAATCCACCGCTAAAGAAACTATGCAACGGGCGGGTGTGCCTACAGTGCCGGGAAGTGATGGGATATTAATGTCCGATCGGGAAGCATTAGCGATCGCTGATGAAATCGGCTATCCCGTCATGATCAAAGCCACCGCTGGAGGTGGAGGGCGAGGAATGCGTTTGGTGCGGGAAGAAAGCGAACTCGGCAAGCTCTTCCAAGCTGCACAGGGAGAAGCTGAAGCCGCATTTGGCAATCCTGGCGTCTATCTAGAAAAATTTATCGAGCGTCCTCGCCACATCGAGTTTCAAATCTTAGCCGATAACTACGGCAACGTGATTCACCTGGGTGAACGCGATTGCTCTATCCAACGGCGTCATCAAAAGTTACTGGAAGAAGCCCCCAGTCCAGTTCTCAGTTCAGAACTGCGCCAAAAAATGGGCACTGCTGCTGTCATGGCTGCTAAGTCTATCAACTACACGGGTGCCGGGACTGTGGAGTTTCTGCTTGCACCCTCTGGGCAATTTTACTTCATGGAAATGAACACTCGGATTCAAGTCGAACACCCGGTGACAGAAATGATCACTGGCTTAGACTTGATTGCCGAACAAATCCGCATTGCTCAAGGTGAGAAATTGTCGCTGACTCAAGATGGGGTAGTTCTCCGAGGTCATGCCATTGAATGTCGAATCAATGCGGAAGATCCCGACCACAACTTCCGCCCTCATCCGGGGCGGATCAGCGGCTATCTGCCCCCCGGTGGCTTTGGTGTGCGTATGGATTCCCATGTCTACACGGATTACGAAATTCCGGCCTACTACGACTCTTTGATTGGCAAATTAATTGTCTGGGGTAGCGATCGCCCTACCGCAATTAAGCGGATGAAACGGGCACTGCGGGAATGCGCCATCACGGGTTTACCCACGACCATTGGTTTACATCAAAAAATTATGGAGACACCGGAGTTTTTACAAGGCGAGGTTTATACCAATTTTGTTGAGCAGTTAATGCAGTCGCAGCAATAAGTAAGGAGTGGGGAATCGGTAATTTTTTTCCGCTACCCGCTCCTACTAACCTCCAAAGCGCTTTAATGAGTATGAGCAAACATCGTCAGCAGTCCTTGCTGACCCAAGAGGATCTCTCGCAGTAGGCTAAAGATCCCCACCCAAATGATTGGCGTAATGTCCACACCACCGATAGGCGGCACAATTTTCCGCAATGGCACTAAAAAGGGTTCTGTAGGCCAAGCAATCAAGTTAAAGGGAAGGCGATTTAGGTCTATCTGGGGATACCAGGTAAGGACAATCCGAAAGATAAACAACAAAGTCATCAAGCCCACAAGCGGGCCAAGAATCCAGCTAGCAAGCGAAACAGCGTCCATTGGTTCTCAATCAAGAAATTTCCAGTGTCATGCAACTGGCGTGGCAAGGCACAATAGTTAAAGTTTTGTAACCAAATCTCTCATTATTCTAACGCAGCATGGCGCTGAATCCTATTCAGCCAGACTGCTACAGAGGTATAAAGAGACTAGCAACAAAATGAAGCGAGGAATAGGCTTCTCAAGTTCATAACATATCGTTAAAATTGATCAAAAGAAATCGTTGTCAAAGAGAGCCAAAAAAAATGACGCCTTCATTAGCGAATTTTCTCTATAGTCTGCTCTGGGGTGCTGTAATTGTTGTCATCCCAGCCACAGTGGCGCTGATCTTTATTAGTCAAAAGGATAAAATCCAACGTTCCTAGATTGCCGGAATAGCCGGAAACCTCAGTTTATCGAGAGAGTAATTATTAAATTAGTTGCTCGATCTAAAAAAACTGAGGTTTTATATGTTAGAGGGAGAAGAGCTGATGCGAATCGCAGCCGCGCCAGTTTCTGCCCGCTCATTCTCCTGCTGACCCAGGATACTTAGAATTAAAATTCCCAACCTGCGTACCAATTTCTGCGGTTAACTCGTTAACATAGATTTGTCTTGGGAAAACAGCAATGGTAAACTTCGGGCTTAACTCAGCCAGTCTTCTGGGTATTTTTCTGGCAGTGGCAGGGGCAGCACTGTACTTTTTGCGTACCGTGCGTCCAGAGCTAGCGCGAGACCACGATATCTTTTTTGCAGCGGTTGGTCTCTTGTGCGGCTTCATTCTTTTATTTCAGGGATGGCGACTCGATCCGATTTTGCAATTCGGTCAGTTTCTGTTGACCGGCTCTGCTATCTTTTTTGCATTTGAAAGTATTCGGATGCGGGGAGTGGCGACGGAGGTAGCAAAGCGGAATACGCAAATTGTGGACGAAGAGCGCCCCGTAAGCCGCGTGTATCGAGCCGAGTTGGATCAACTCGAACCGATGGATGAGGAACCGCCGAGACGCCGGATTCGGGGAACGCAAGAATCTCGCAATAGCCGGACGGTAGAAACTTACGAGGATGAACCGCGTCGCCGTCCATCCAGTCGCAGTAATAGTAATTCTGAAAAACTGGGGCAAGGAGATCGCCCTCGCAAGCCTCGTCCCCGTCCAACAGAAACTCGCCCAACCGAACAGCCTGACAATTGGGAAGTCTCAGACACATGGGAGGAAAAACCGCCTCGCAGTAGCCGTCCCAGCTCGACTCGTCCACCCAGCCGAGATCCAGAGACTGCCGCCAAGCCAAGAAGAAGTCGTCCACCTAGAGGAGAATCGTCGGAGCGATCGCCCAATCGGGAGAATCGGGAGGATGTAGAAGCAACCCCAACCGACTATGTGGACTACAAACCGATAGACTACCCGGAAGACGAAGGGGACAACTCCAGCAATTTTGACCAAGAATGAGTCTGGTAAGGGCGTTGTCTTCGTGTCCGCCCCGCGTTTTATGAGACGCGGCTGGTTCATTGGGTCGGGTTACTTTTGCAAGCAACAATGCAACTTTGATGTGAAAAGATTGACGTGCGGTCTGGGAATCCATACCTGGGTCAAATGGGGAATCTGGTTTAGCATGGCTGGGTTAGTCGTCGCCTGTACCCCAGTCAATCGCTCAACAGGGCCAGTTGCCCTCAACAGTCGTTATACAGATGAGCAACCGGCTTTGAGTGGCAATGGTCGGTTGCTTGCCTTTGTTTCTAACCGCAATGGCAGCCGACAGATTTGGCTGTATGACTTGCAACAGCGGCAGTTTGTAGATGTACCGCGCTTGAACCGACAAGACGCGATCGCCGAAAATCCCAGTCTCAGTCAGAACGGTCGTTACATTGTCTACATTGCCAGCGACCAAGGACGCCCGGAAGTGGAACTTTACGACCGCAGCACCAAATCTTCGCAAATTCTCACGATGGGCTATCGCGGTTGGGTGCGAAATCCTAGTATTAGTCCAGATGGTCGCTATATTGCCTTTGAAAGCGGCAGTCGCGGTCAGTGGGACATAGAGGTGCTAGACCGGGGGTCTAATATTGAGTTAGATATCCCCGATGGCAGCCCATCTGCCTCTCCCTGAGCGTGAAACGTAACCTTGTTCTATCAGTATTTGTTGCTTTAGCCAGTTTATTGAGTAGTTGTACTGGCTCAGGTCGTCTCGTGAGTTTTCCCTTTGATTCAGGAGGGCGAAGTTTAAATAGCCCAGCCTCTGACATCAATCCTCAAATTGCCAGTCGGTACATCGTCCTGATTTCTGACCGGCGCAGCAGTCAGGATGTTTATCTTTTCGACACGGTGGATCGGCGTTTAATTGATTTGCCAGGATTAAATTCCCTGGATGCGATCGCATCTCACCCGGCTGTTTCCGCTGATGGTCGTTACATTGTCTTTGCTGCAAGTCGTCAGGGTCGGTCGGGAATCTACCTCTATGACCGCGAAACTCGCCAGTTAAGGAATCTCGCGGAAAACGTGCAAGCAGAAGTGCGAAATCCAACGATTAGCGCCGATGGCAGGATGATTGCCTTTGAATCTAGTGAAAATGGTCAGTGGGATATTGTGGTTATCGACCGCTCTGGACAACCGCTGAATCTTCCAGCACCTCCTTGAGGATAAAAGTGCTAAGTAGTGTGTAACAAGTACTGAGAAAAAATAAATAAGTAGGTAGACATAATTAAACTCGCACATCTGATGTAGGGAATGGTTGAGGCAACGTTACCCAACGCATGACAGGGGTTTGATGGGTAACGCTTACAGGACTTACGCAAATATCACCACATCTCTTGGGCAACCACAAGGGGATTGAACCGACAAGAACGCTATATGTATAAGCTTTGCGTAAGTCCTGGCTTAGTCGCTCTACCCATCCTACAAATAGTTATATCCATCTACTTACTCGCTTATTCTAATCCGCAACTTTGGCGAATCAGGTGATATTTTTAGCTTGTACAGGCGGGCTTGGTTCGTGTAGTCGCGCTTCGCAGTTACAGTCATCAGGTATTTAGGCGCAAGTGATATGAAATGGCTAATTAACTGGCGCTGGCTGACAATTTTATTAACAATGGGGATGACTGGTTGTCTTGACACCCAGCTATTCAACCCGCCGCAAATACTCACTGGCGGTATCAACAGCCAGACGCCCGACGAACATCCCGCCTACAGCAGTGACGGTCGCTATCTCGCCTTTGCTTCTGACCGCAATAACAATCGAGACATTTTCCTCTACGACTTGCAGCAACGCCGTCTCGTCGATCTCCCCAATATCAATCGTCGCGACTCCAGACAGGATCAACCTGCTTTGAGTGCGGATGGTCGATTTATTGCTTATGTTTCTAGCGAGCGAGGCAAGACGGATATCTTTGTCTACGACCGTCAAACTCAACGCTCCGAACTGCTCACCAGCAGCATCCGAGGCTCGGTACGCCATCCTACTATTTCCGGCGATGGTCGCTACGTCGCGTTTGAAACTAGCCAGCTAGGGCAATGGCATATTGCAACTGTAGAAAGAGGAACTTCAGCGACAAATTCAGGCTCTTTACAACAGTAGAAGATCAATGAAATTAGCGAGATCCCGCACGAGCGCGGCATCCGCTTCTTCTATAGAAACAGCTTCGCCTAAGAGCGATCGCTGCTAAATATGCTAGACCAGTCAAAAAAGCTTAAAAAAATTAACATAATGAGTACCAAAGTTCTGCGTATTGCCACTTCGGGCATCATCGCAGCCACAGCTGCCATTGGTGCTAATGCCATCGACGCGATCGCTCCCTTTAACTGGCAACAGCCAAATATCGCTGTTGCCCAAGACGCTGAAGAACAAACAAATATTCAGGTTTATAAACGCGCCAGTCCAGCGGTGGTATCCATCCAGGCTGGTGACGGCAGTGGCAGCGGTAGCATCATTAGCCGAGACGGTCTGGTGTTGACTAATGCTCACGTTGTGGCAAACGGTCGCCAAACTGTCACCGTTATTCTCTCAGATGGCAGAAGACTTCCAGCCGATATTGTTGCTTTTGCTAACAATAGTCTCGACTTAGCAGTTGTGAAAATCCGAGGACAGAACAATCTACCTACCGTAGCGATCGCTCCTGCAAACTCCGTACAAGTCGGTCAGCGGGCGTTTGCGATTGGGAACCCTTTCGGTCGATTTCAGGGAACTTTCACCGTTGGCATTGTCAGTCGGATTGACCAACAGCGCGGCTTGATCCAAACCGATGCAGCCATCAACCCAGGCAATTCCGGCGGTCCCCTTCTCAATAGCCAGGGAGAATTGATTGGCGTCAATACTGCCATTTTTACCAGCGGTCAGAGTGCGGGAAACATTGGCATCGGATTTGCGATTTCTGTAGACCGGGTGCAGCCGTTCCTGACCGCAGTGCGCCAAGGACGCGCCCCTACAACCGCTCAACGGCAACAACCCGCTTCTGGAAGACAACCACCTAAATCCATCGCCCTAAATGGTGCCGTTATCAATGCCACCCTTAGCAGTGGTGACAATGTTTTACAAGCTGATAACAGCTATTTTGACCTTTACACCTTTCAGGGGAGAGCCGGTCAGCGAGTCAAAGTTGATATGGCTAGTCAGCAGATTGACTCCTACTTAATTCTGCTTGGTCCCAATGGCAATGAAGTTGCCCAAGACGATGATGGGGGCGGTAGGGGAAACGCCAGCCTTGTGGCGACACTGCCTGCAAGTGGCACTTATTTAATCATTGCCAATTCCTCTGAGGGAAGACAAGCGGGTGCTTACCGTCTTCGAGCAATGGCAACCGCTGCGAGCGATCGCTATCAAACTTCCCAAAATCGCTTGCTTATGCGGCAAGCTGGCATTCTGGGTCGGGGTGCCAAGGTGCTTTCTGATGGTAGTTTGTTCCAGGAATATTCCTTTCAAGGTCGTGCCGGTCAGCCTGTGACAATCGCCCTTGCCAGTCCTGATTTTGATACTTATCTGATTTTGGTCGATCAAAATGACCGGAAGATTGCTGAGAATGATAACATCAGCCGCAGCAATCCCAATTCTCAGCTGAGTGTGACTTTACCCCGAACAGGCGTTTATCGTGCGATCGCCACCGCCTCAAATCCGCGCGGTCGAGGTCGCTATCTCTTAACAATTCGTTAAGCGCGAATCTGCACTGGCATCACTAAGTAAGTCATTTTTAGACCTCCAAGCGGTGTCAGAATCACCGGACTATTCCCTGTATTCATCTGTATTTGAATCTCGGAGGATTGCAGCGCCTTCAGTCCATCCCTGAGATAGGTGATGTTGAAGGCAATCTCTAGATCCTTTCCTGATATTTGTGCAGGTAGAGATTCGCGTCCGCTACCGACATCCTGTGCTTCCACTGATAAGGCAACCTGCTGGTTGGTGCTGTCTATCGTGAATTTGACAAGATTATTTTTTTGGTCAGCTAGCACGGCAATTCGTTCTAATGCATTGAGCAGCTGACGCCGATCGATTGTCACCTGCCGCTCAAATTGTTGCGGAATCAACTGACGATATGCGGGATATTGCCCTTCTAGGGTGCGGCTAGTCAAACGTTGATCTGCTAACTCAAATACGACCTGCCCTTGGTCAAGATGGAGAGCGATCGCTTCCGCCGACTGGCGCATCCCTAAGATTCGTTCCAGTTCTCGCAGTGCCCGCGCTGGAATCGTGACTTCTAACGGAGCTGTCTGACTAATCGCCTCAGAGGGTTCTTCATCCGTTTGACTTTGGTTAGTCGTTTCGACAACCGATAAACGATGACCATCGGTAGCGGCAAATTCTAAGTATTCTGGCTTGACTGTTAAATGGATGCCCGTGAGAACCTGCTTCGTTTCGTCCGGACTGGTGGCAAATAAGGAACCCCGCAAGCCCTCAATTAATGCGGCGGCAGGCAATTGAGCAGCTTCGCCATTTTCAATGACTGGCAGTTCTGGAAATTCTTCGGCTCCCATTCCCCGGACTTTATAACGCCCAGAGGCAGAAGTCAGCGTGGCAATAATCCCTTCGCTCGTGGCTTCCTCCCCTTTATCCTCTAAAGTAATTTCTCCCTCTGCTAGACGGGAAACAATATCGTTTAACAGCTTCGCGGGTAACGTGAGAAAACCTTCCTCTTCCACTTGTGCGGGAAAGCTGGTCTGAATGCCAAGGCTGAGATCGAATGCCGTCAAACTGACAAGCTGAGTTTTTTTGTTAGCTTCCAGCTTGACATTTGCGAGGACAGGATGTGTCGGGCGCGATGGCACTGCTCGGCTGACCAGAGAAAGGTTGGTACTGAGATCGTTTTGGGTGCAAACCAGTTTCATAGAAGTTCAACCTTGGAGTTGTTCAGCCAACCGAACGCGAGAGAGCGCGGTACTTTTGGCACAGAAAGAGATCGTAGCACCCTTGTCCTCAGCAATCCAGATTCCCCTGCTTACCTACCTTGGCGAAAACTACTACTGTTTTAATTAATTTTAAAAGAATCGTAGTAGGGGCTGTGGAAAATGTGGAAAAAGTTGTCAAATGAATTTCCTGTATATGTTTTAGAGCTTAATGAATTGTGGAAACTTTGTGGAAAAAAGGAGTTATTTTCCTACAAGGTATTTATACTTGCGATCGTTTTCCCCTGAAGACACAAAGTTTTTCACGGCTTTACCACAAGCTTTTCCACAGAAAATTAGGAGTTTTCCACAACCTTTCCGGACGTTAATCATTCTTTACAATTAGTTTCAGAAAACTTAAGTTAAAGGGTACTGGCTGGCTGTTAGAGAAGGATCAGGATTTATTTTGGCTTCTTGCACAGCATATTAATGCGATCGCTGAGTTGGCGTAGCGTTCTAGCCACATCGGGATTGCTATCCTTCAACTGAGTAATTTTCTCGCAGCTATACATTACTGTGGTGTGATCTTTACCCCCAAATTCCTCACCAATCCTGGGTAAACTCAGATCCGTGTGCTGACGCATTAAATACATACCAATTTGTCGCGCCCAGCTAATTTCCCGACGGCGAGAATTACTTTTTAAATCTTCAATTGGAACATCAAAGGTTTCTGCGATCGCCATCATTACCGCCTCTGGAGAAGCCGCTACTTTTTCCGCAGGCGGATTCAAAACTGGGGCAATATTCCCGACAGTCATCGGTAAACCAGAAATCGAAATATAAGCCACAGCCCGAATTAAAGCGCCCTCCAATTCCCGAATATTTGAAGTATAATTAGTCGCTATATATTCAATAACATCTCGCGGTAATCGCATATTTTCATATTCTGCCTTTTTTTGCAAAATTGCCATCCGTGTTTCTAAATCTGGGCGCTGGATATCGGCAATTAACCCCATAGAAAAGCGGGAACAAAGGCGTTCTTGCAGCCGGGGAATCTGATTAGGAGGGCGATCGGAAGCTATTACTACTTGCTTTCCAGCTTCGTGTAAAGTATTAAAAGTATGAAAAAATTCTTCTTGAGTGTATTCCTTTCCTTCAAGAAATTGAATGTCATCCACTAACAGTACATCGGCAGCTCGATAATGTTCTCGAAACCGTTGCATACTGTCTTTACGAATCGCTGCAATCAAGTCATTTGTAAACTGTTCGGTAGAAACGTAAAATATTTTAGAATCCGGGTGAATTTCTAAACGGTAATGCCCGATTGCTTGCATTAAGTGAGTCTTTCCTAGCCCAACACCCCCACACAAAAACAATGGATTAAACTCACGTCCCGGAGATTCTGCCACAGCTAAAGAAGCTGCATGAGCCATCCGATTATTAGAACCGACAACAAAGCGTGAAAAAACGTATTTAAGATTTAATTCGGTCGGTCTGGGACGCTGGTTCGGCGTAATTTCTGCAATACTGGTTTCTATCGGCAGCGACCAGGAGATTTCGGCATCACCAGCGCTAGAGACTTCATTTCCTTTGGCAACCGTGATGTGAATTTCCACCGGCTGTCCCAGAATATCTTGTACGACATCAGCAATTGTTTTGATGTAATATTTCTGCAACCAATTCCGGGCAAACGGGTTGGGTGTGCAAATCACCAAGCAGTTATTTTCCAGCTCTTGAGCGCTGGCAGTTTTGATCCAAGTTTCAAAGGTGGGACGGCTCAGTTGTAGCTGTAGACGCTCCAGCACCTGACTCCAGAGCTGTTCAAGAGTAATATCCACGGCTCACCTCTACCGCTTTGTGCATGCATAGTATTATCCATTCTTGTGAAGAGCGATCGCTTCTTTCAACTTCTCCCAACTATGACTGAAATCCTGCCAATCACTCAACTCGGCAATCCCATCCTGCGCCAATCGGCTCAGACTATCGAAAATGTGCGCTCTGAACAGATCCAAAAACTGATTAATGACCTAATTACAACCGTTGCTCAAGCAAGCGGCGTTGGCATTGCAGCACCCCAGGTAGCTCAATCTTATCGCTTGTTCATCATGGCATCTCGTCCTAATCCCCGGTATCCCACCGCCCCTGAGATGGAACCAACCGCCATAATAAATCCTCGCATCATTGCCCACTCTGAGGAGGTGGTGAAAGGCTGGGAAGGTTGCCTCAGCATTCCAGGGATTCGAGGGTTGGTTCCCAGGTATCAGGCGATTGAAGTTGAATACACCAGTCGGGATGGCAAATTGCATCGCCAACAATTAACAGATTTTGTCGCCCGGATCTTTCAACATGAATCCGATCATCTAGATGGCATCGTGTTTGTAGATCGTTTACAGAGTACGCACGATATGATGACCGAACAGGAATATCAGAACCGAATTATTCAAAAAGCTCCAGATGCCCTTTGATTACAGTAAACACGACAAGCGTTCCTCACTTAAAGAACAGAAATTGTGTTTACTGTAAAAATGACGTGCCTGGTTGTTTTGAAAATGAACGCTGGTATCAATGCGCCGAACACCCAACTGGCGTAATTCCTTCTTGAGGGAAGCGAGCAGTATCGAGCCAATTCCCTGATTTTGCCTACCTGTTGCCACAAATACATCATCTAGCTTGGCAACTACTGCCCCTATCGAAGTAGAAATAGCGAAGCAGACTACACAGATGCCCACGGGTTTATTGCTATCATAAGCCATCCATACAAGTCCAAGCTCTGGGCGCTGCAAAAATAGCTCAAGGGCATTTTGTAGAGCTATACTCCCACCATCACCATAGGTTCGGCTACTGTCAAGATAATATTCGTCTTGAGTAACATCTCCTACACTCATCGGAGTACCGATAGAGTGTAGGCTGCTCAGAGACTCTTCATTGAAGACATTGACTGAGCTTTAAGACCGTGTGCCCCACGGTTCTTTATGTTTATAGCCGCGTTTAAATCCCGACACAAACTGATTTGACATACAGGACAGTTGTGCATTCTTTGAGATAGCGGCTTTTTGACCTTGTGACCACAGCTTGAGCATTCAAGGCTTGTGCCGAATGGAAGTACTTCTACTACACACAACCCAGCATTTTCGGCTTTGGCTGTTAGTATTGACATGAATTGTCCCCATCCAGCATCATTCACACTTTTTGCCAATCTTGATTTAGCGAGTCCTTTTATATTCAACTTTTCAACAGATATCACATCGTATTCGTCAAGTAGTGATTTAACCGTTTTAAAGTGGAAGTCTTTCCTAGTATCAGCAACTTTTTTATGTTGAATTCCTAGCTTTTTAATTGCTTTTTTGCGGCGATTAGAACCTTTTTTTCTACGAGAAACACGGCGCTGTGCTGACTTTAACTTGCATTCAGCTTTGCGTAAATATTTTGGTGCTGCAATTCGGGTATTGTCAGAAGCGACATAAAAATCTATCAACCCTACATCAATACCAACAATATTATCAGCATCAAAATCATGCTTGATAGTTGGAACTGTTTGATCGTCAAGGCTTAGAGTAACATAATAACCATCTGCTTTTTTGGTAACAGATACAGTCTTAATATCAAAGCCGTCAGGTATTTGACGATGAACAATTACTTTTACGTCCCCTATTTTTGAGAGAGTAATTTTATTATTGGCAAAATGATGTTTTTTAAATTGTGGATACGTAAAAGTCTTGTATTGTCCAGCGCCTTTGAATCTAGGTCTACCTGATTTTTTACCGTTAGCATCACCTTTCAACCATCTATCGAAAGTTATCTCAACCTTTTTAGGTACTTCTTGAAGCACTTGAGAATGAATATCTTTATACCAAGGGCGGTCTGCTTTCAGTTGAGTTAGGGATGATTTTTGGTTGTAATAATTGGGTTGGTCTTTTAGTTCGGGTAAATGACAGATTAACGAACATCTATCAATCGAACAGCGATTCATCTCATACCAATCAAATCTTTGAGCTAGCAAATAATTATACTGATACCGTAGCATTTCGAGCGTTTTATCAATTTTGTCAGATTGTTCTTTATTAGGCTTGATTTTGTACTGGTATGAGATTCGCATTTATTTTGGCTCTTCCGTAGTTGGTATGCTAAATTATAGTCAAGAAGCGCCACAAGCTATACTAGCCATAAATTTAAGCCAATTTAGCGTTTATTAAATAGAAAATACAGTCCAAAATTGTTATACCTTGCTAGGTAAGCCTTTCAAGTTTTGGGATCAACTTTTTAGCATACCAAGTAATGAAGAGCCTTTATTTTTTTTGATTCGACCTCCTTATATAGTAACATAAACGTACTGGCGCTGTAGTTACTTAATGAAAACAAAAACATTGAATTTGCGGATTTCTGAACGTAGGTTAAATAAGCTACGGTTATACTCAGCACAAAAAGATAAAACTATGACTCAGATACTAGAAGACTTTATTGATTCCCTTAAACTTGAGGCTGGCAATTCGTCACCGACCAACATTTCTGATTGAACTGCGTTCAATATCGCTCGTTGGTCACTTCCTCATTGCCCAGAATTCATCTCACACCTCACCCTGTACTCAGGGGAGTGTGAGATGAATTCTGTTTGAAGCTAAGGAATTCACCTAATAACGCAAAGGCATCGCGCAACAACTCCTTTGTCATTTTTTGACACTCGATCATGGTTCCTAAACCTCTAGACCTGGTTGACTGACAAAACTGCAAGAAAAGGGAGGTTCAACCCTTGGTAGAAGGGCATTTCCGGTTTATTGTGAAAGTTACCACACAACCACAGGAACCGATGAAAACCTCCCAACTCTATCATCAACTACACACCTTGTTAGGTCAATCCATGACTTGGGCAGACCAGCGACATTTACAAACGCTGATTTGGATGGTGATTGGCTTAGTCTGTAGCGAATGTATTAACTTAACCAAATGGACGATTTATGTGAAAACTCGCGCCGTTTTTGCTCAAAGTCATCAACGACGCTTCAGTCGGTGGTTTCATAATCCTCGCATCAACGTGCAACGACTCTATAGTGGTCTGATTCAAACTGCCTTGAGTGGATGGGGAGTTTCAGAGATCACCCTGATTGAAGATACGTCCATGCTCTAGAATGAGTACTGTCTGATTCGCCTCTCGGTACAATACCGAGGACGGGCAGTGCCCCTGGCGCAGGCGCGTAATACGACATGGCAGTAGCAGTGTGCGCTTTGAGATGTATCAGGCGATGTTGAAACGAGCCGCTCGTATAGTGCCTCCTGGGAGTTCAGTGTGTTTTCTGGCAGACCGAGGCTTTGCGGACACAACATTAATGAAGTATTTGCGAGATGAATTGCACTGGCATTTTCGGATTCGAGTCAAGAGTAATAGTTGGATTCACTCGTGTCGCAATGGGTGGATACAACTCAACCAATATCACCTGGCGTTGGGTGAAGTCGTGCTTCTCCAAAACGTCAGTTTGACTAAAACCCATTCCCTCGAACACCTCCATCTGGCTTTGGCACGCGACCCTCTGAGTCGGCAATTGTGGATGGTTGTCTCCGACCAAACCACGACACTACAAACCTTTTTTGAGTATGGCGAACGCTTTCAAATTGAAGAAGAACTGCTTGACGAAAAATCGAATGGCTTTCAACTCGAACGTTCTGAACTTCGCTCTGCCCCTGCCCTGTCCCGTCTATGCTTGGTGATGGCAGTGGCAACCTTGCTTTTGACGGTACAAGGTATTGAGGTGGTTGCGGCGGGAAAACGTCGTTGGGTAGATGCTCACTGGCAACGGGGCAATAGCTACCTGAGAATCGGTTGGAATTGGCTCAAGGGTGTTTTGCATCAGGAATGGCAATTATTTCCAACCATTTTCTTGTCTGGCAGAATTGATCCAGAGCCTGCATCTGCGTCAAAAAACAAACACAAAAGCAATTGGATCGAGAATTTACCATCAAATCTTACAGCTTTGATTCTTGAGTTTTGTCAGTCAACCAGCCTCTAGACCGAACCGCTTACATCCGCTCTAGTACGGAAATCCCAAGCAACGATAATCCCAGCTTCAGAGTTCGCGCAGTCAAATCGCATAGAACTAATCGAGATGTTCGCTGAGGTTCATCGGCTTTAAGCACCTGACACTGGTCGTAGAATTGATTAAACTTCTGACTCAGTTCAAATAGATATTGACAAAGGCGATTGGGCAGCAAATCTTGTTCAACGTCACTAACAATTTCGCTCAGTTGTAATAAATGCTTTGCTAGCACAAGTTCTGTTTCTTCCTGCAACAGAGTTTTGGCATTTGCTCCCAATTTCTCAAAGTCAATATCACCTTTGCGGCTAATTCCCTGAATCCGGACATAGGCATAGAGTAAGTAAGTTGCTGTGTTGCCCTCTCGAGCTACCATCTTCTTGGAGTTGAAGATATAGTTGCTGTTCCGGTTTTGGCTCAGGTCGGCATACTTGACACAACTAATGCCAACTATCTCAGCAACGTGGGCAATGAATTCTTCTGTTTCCTTGCGCCCTTCTTCTTTGAGTCTTGCTTCCAAGTCTTCACAGGCAGACGCGATCGCTTCATCCAGCAAATCCCGCAACCGTACCGCCTCTCCAAAGCGAGTTTTTATCCTCTTTCCATCTTCCCCCAACACCAAACCAAAGGGAACGTGTACCAACTCTAAATTATCCGGAATCCAGCCAGCCCGTTGCGCTACCTGAAACACCTGAGTAAAGTGATTTGCCTGTCCAGCATCTGTAACGTAGATAATTCGATCGGCTCGATCTTGTTCAATCCGGTAGCGTAAGGCTGCCAAATCAGTAGTGGCGTAGTTATAGCCTCCATCAGACTTTTGGACAATCATGGGCAAAGGTTCACCCTCTTTGTTGGTAAACCCTTCCAGAAATACGCATTTAGCCCCATTGTCTTCCACTAACAAGCCCGACTGGGCAAGGTCTTTCACCACTCCTGCTAACAAGGGGTTATAGAAAGATTCTCCTCGTTCTGTTAGATGGACATCAAGCCGATCGTAGATCATCTGAAACTCCCGTCGGGACTGTTCGCACAGCAGCTGCCATGCCCGCCGAGACTCTTCGTCACCCGCTTGCAACTTGACTACTTCTTGTCGGGCAGTTTCTTGAAACTTCTCATCCTCATCAAACCGCTGTTTTGCTTTGCGGTATAAAGCCACTAAATCGCCCAAATCTATAGCATTAGCAGTCGTCAAAGCTTCTGGGCAAACTTCCCGTAAGTAAGCAATAAGCATTCCGAACTGCGTTCCCCAGTCGCCCACATGATTCAGCCGCAAGACATCGTGACCCCGAAATTCTAAAGTTCGGGAAATACAATCTCCTATGATCGTTGAACGCAAGTGCCCAACGTGCATCTCTTTAGCAATATTAGGGCTAGAAAAATCCACGACTACCCGCTGAGCATTTTTTGCCTTGCTGACACCCAACTGGGAATCTACCTGAATAGCACCTAGCTGCGCTTCCAAATATTCTGGTTTCAGGGTGAAATTAATAAAACCAGGACCAGCGATTTCCATTGGTTGGCAGATATTGGTTACATCTATATGCTCAACGATTTTTTGTGCGATCGCTCGTGGCGGCTGACCCAACTGTTTAGTTAGGGACATTGCCGCATTCGACTGATAATCACCAAACTTGGGATTGCTAGCAGGCACTAGCATTGGGTCTACCCCAGCATAGTCACTGCCAAAAGCGGCAACTAAAGCCTGCTCAAATCTATTTTTAAGTTGTTCAAGGGTAGAATTCATTGGGTTTTCCCGAAACCTCAGGCAGCATACTTCTCTCCTCCATCGTACTAACGTCTATGTTCATACTCAAATCGAGCCATGTTGAGCGAGTAATCGGGGCGCTACTGGAGATGTAATCTACGCCAGTTTCAGCCACGGCACGAATAGTTTCTATAGTAATGTTGCCCGATGCTTCAATCTTGATCCGCTCATTGCTGTGGCGAATTATCTGCACTGCCTGCCGCATCATCTCCACCGGCATATTATCCAGCATGATGATATCGGCTCTATGTTGTAAGGCTTCTTCCACTTGAGCCAGCGTTTCGGTTTCTACTTCTATAGTCAGGGGATAAGGCATATGCAAGCGGATACGAGCGATCGCTTCTCCAATCCCTCCAGCCACAGCAATGTGATTATCCTTAATCATCACTGCATCATCTAACCCCATACGGTGGTTAATCGCTCCTCCCACCTGCGTTGCATACTTTTCTAATATTCTCAGCCCTGGAGTAGTTTTGCGGGTATCCACCAGTTGAGCTGGCAAATCCGAAATTTGGTTAACGTACTTGCGGGTGAGTGTAGCAATGCCACTCAGACGCATAGCTAGGTTTAAGGCAACTCGTTCTCCAAGCAGCAGGGCATCTAGCGAACCGTGAATTTGAGCAACCAACTGCCCCCGCTGGCACTGTTCCCCTTCAGCGACAACAGGAACAAAATTAACACTATCGCTCAAAAGCTGGAATATCCGGGTAGCCATCGGCAATCCAGCAATTACTCCTGCCTCTTTAGCAGTCCAATCTGCTTGCCCAACACGTACTTCGCCGCTTAACAAGCCTTGAGTCGTGCGATCGCCCCGCCCAACATCCTCTAACAACCAGCTGCGTAACAGCGGGTCTAACACGATTAAGAGGGGTAGAACAGCGCTTGGACTCACCACTTCTCTTTTTTCCTTACCTTTGTAGAACCTTCCAAAAACAACTTAGCCCAAATAGCTCTCTGGCAGCGGTTTTTGAGCTGCACAAATTTTTTTTTTCAAAACAGTTGACAGAGTTGGTAAGAGGTTGCTACATTAATAAAGCGGTCGGGAGAGCAAGCGAAAGTGAAGCGACACCGAAGCGCACCGAACCTAGAAAAAATAATAGTTTGAAAGCCAAG